>SLAD01000425.1 GCA_007126995.1 Kiritimatiellia bacterium
CAGCCGGCCCAAATGCGCCTGAAACGTAACGCCTCAATGAAGGATGTCAATGGACACTGAGCAACTTCTACCACACCCCCGTAAAGGGTTCCCAGGAACTCTGGATCGGTTTGTAGGTCCAGGCGCAACGCCGGCTGAACTGTCACTTCAGTTCCTGCTACCCCTGCTGGCCGCAGTCGCCGCAGTTGCCCATGCGGCTTATGCCGTTGGGACTTGGTCAGCCTTGCAGTACATGCTTTGCGCGTTGCTGGCGCTCGATATCATAGGCGGGATCATCACCAACAGCACCTCTTCGGGAAAGCGATGGTATCACCGTGCAGGACAAGGCTTTCTGCAGCACTTCGGCTTTGTCATGCTTCACCTTGGGCATCTAACCGTTGTGTCGTGGCTTTTTCTCACACTTGATCTACTGTGGCTGCTGGTGGCCGGAATGTATCTTGTGATCGCGAGCCTCACCATCATCTTGTCTCCTATCTACCTTCAGCGACCGGTCGCGCTGCTCATGTACGCAGGGGGTGTTCTACTCGCCCTGTACGTGCTTACATCGCCCCCGGGACTGGAGTGGTTTTTACCCCTGTTCTACTTGAAGCTACTCGTCGCCCACCTTCCGAGAGAGGAAGCCTACCGACCGCAGTGGGAGGCTAACAAGGCGCTCACCCCGGACGCGGCTAAACGCCGCGCCGGTTAGCTTCAACGAGCCTTCGGCTCGCCGTCGGTCCATTCGGAGGAATGGGGAATTGCTGTCATCTGAAAACTGTGGCAGAATGCCCCCATGAATAGACGGGTTACAGCAAAGCACCATATGGCGGATTTGCGACAGGCGGACCGTGTCCCCGGCACTCCCGGCAATCGTATCGCCTTGGTATGGCCTCTTACCCGAGAAGTTGCATCCCTTAGCAAGCGCTACGATGTTGAACGAAGATTACAGAGAGATGTTGCAGATCTTGTCCGCCGAAAAGGTTGACTTCCTTTTGGTCGGGGCCTACGCCATGGCCGCGCACGGGTATCCACGTGCTACGCTTGATATAGATATATGGGTGTTACCCTCGCCGAAGAATGCGAAAGCGGTAATCAGGGCATTGACACAATTTGGGGCACCCTTGGATAAGGTGACAGAGGATGACTTTTCAACCGATGGCACAATCTTCCAGATAGGCGTAGCCCCCCGGAGGATTGATATAATCACTTCTGCGTCTGGGTTGTCATTCGACATCGCATCGCGTGATGCACTGGAAATAGATATCGACGGCATTACTGTCCGAATCCCCTCGCTGGACGACCTCATCAAGAACAAGCGAGCATCAGGAAGAACCAAGGACATTGCTGACGCCGAAGCCTTGGAGAGCATACAGGGGGCCGAACCATCGCCTTGAGCTTATGCGAAACAAGCGGGCGGCGAAATTTACGGTTTACGCTAGGCAAGAGTCTCCGTGAGTGCGATAGGTTTTCCGTGCTGCCTGTTCCGCAACGCTCAGGCATAACGAACCACCTGAAAAGAAAAGCGGGTTTTGTCAATGCATACAAAAGAGGAAGAATTCATGAAATGCCTAACAATCCGTGTCTTGATTGCCGTTTAATATCTGGCGCAGATTCGTTGAGACAACACGTAGAATAGATCCCTGCCGAGCAACGATGATCCCCGGCCTCGGCCTATCGCTCCGGCCCGATCACGATTACCCACTCCCCTTTCGTCGACCGTTGCTCGAACGCGGCCAAGATATCAGCGGGGGTCCCGACCAGTGATTGCTCAAAATGTTTGGTGAGCTCGCGTCCAACAAAAACTTGGCGTTCGGGCGCGAGTTCTGCGAGTTCGGTGATCAGCTTGATCGCGCGATACGGCGATTCATAGACCGCGATCGGTAACTCCTGCGGCAGCCATTCCGCCAGAATGCGGCGTCGGGCCGCCGACTTATTCGGTAAAAAGCCCAGGAAGACAAATCCGCCTTCGGCAAATCCACAGAGCGAGATCGCGGTTGTGATCGCGCTGGGTCCGGGTACCGCATAAATCGGTGCACCCGCCGCCCGGCAGGCCGCCACCACACGCGCGCCGGGATCGGACACGCCCGGCATGCCCGCATCACTTACCAAGGCTAACGCCGCGCCATTCGAAATACGCTGCACAATCTGCTGCGAGCGCTGCGCCTCGTTGAACTTGTGACAGCTCATCATGGGCGTCGCGATCGCATAGCGCGTCAAGAGTTTGCGGGTGTGGCGGGTGTCCTCGGCCAGGATGACCTCCACCTGACGCAGTGTGTCCAATGCCCGGGCGCTAATGTCAGACAGATTCCCAATCGGTGTGCCGACCACATAGAGCCCGGCCTGAAGCGGCTGCTGGTCATCTTTCGTTGCTGCCGCATCCTTGCTCATTGAAATTACCAAAACTCGTACTTATCGAAAGCCACCACATAAATGCCGAGCAATAAATTGGTCACGACATGTGCGACAGCCGCCGCCCAGATGTCGCGGGTACGAATCATCAGCCATAAATACGCCACACCTGCGATGAATCCCACGGCCCATTGCATGTGTTCGACCGCGAACACGGCACTTACGGCCAGGAACACGCCCGTATGCCAGGTACCCAGATCAACCTTCAAGAAGTTGCGCCCGAGTAACCAGCGGTACAGCCAGCCGCGCCAAAAGAATTCCTCGATGATCGCGATTACGAAGGCGGACCCCGCAATCCGCATCATCACCAAAGGCCAACCGGCCACGGCAGGCGAAAACGGTGAGGTCTCGACGGGATCAGGGATGGACCACGGTGGCAAAATCGCGATCTTCAGATAAAATTGACGCCAGGCGGGAAAACGATCACCCAACCAATACGCTTCGGGTAGAACCCAGATTACGAACACGCCGACACCAACGGCCAATGCCAGTGGCAAATTCTTCACATCCAAGCGCGTATACCAACGCCACGGCCGGAAATAGAGGAATAGCGCCAAACCACCGACGGTTTGCGCGGCATACACCCAAGCACGCACGCTGGAATCATCCGCGAGCGCAAATTGTCCGACCAGAAAGATGCACGCAATCCAGTATACGAACGGCGCCACATGGCCCCAGGTCGCCGCTTTGATCTCCTGATGTTCGCGCCATTCTTCTTCGCTCAGTAGGCGCCCACCACTTTTGTCCTGTTCAGCTTGCCTCATAAAAATCACTATGGTTAATTCTAGTTCGTACCCGATCGGATTAACTGGCCCGAACTGTAACCTTGAGTCGAGAGTAAGCCCATGAAAAAAAATCTGCCGTTTGTCTTAATTCTGCTTCTTCTGCCTATTTTCGCGGTTGCGGGCATCCATCCTGAGTGGTCACCGCGCGTGCCGTCGCGATTCGAGACGGTTGAGATTCATCTGCCGACGCTCGAGGGGGGCGACATATTACACTGGGGGGTTAATGTTGATGAGATCAGTTGGGTCCGCCCAATCGCCGATTACCGCCCGGAAGGATCGACGTTATACGGGAACGCGATTCGCACCCCGTTTGAAGATGGCCGGGTCGTGCTGGGACCGTTTGATCACACCAATCAGGTTGTCGAAGGCGTCGTGTTCGCGGTATTGCGCGCGGACGGTAGCTGGGACAACAACAATGGCGATGACTATCTCATTCCCATCAGTCAGGGCAGGATCAGTCTTGAGCCTGAATCGCCCACCTTGTCCGATGTCATTAAAGTAACGGTGCGCGACAGTGAACCGGACGGCCGACTACGCTGGGGCGCCAATTCAGAATTCGGCTCGTGGACACCCATTCACCCTATTTATTGGCCGATCGACAGCGACATGGCCAAGGATGGTGTGGGCCTCAACACGCCCCTTCCCCCGCCTGATGAAGACGGCAATTCCATTATTTACATCGGCCCCTTCGATCAAGGCTATCAAGTCGTCCGTTCGCTCCATATGGCCGCAAATTGGGAAGATGAGTGGGATACAGATGGTGGCCGGAATTATAATTTGGAAATTGAATGGCGTGACCCTGCATCGGACGACTACCTCCGGATAACAGAGCCGACCTCCGACGAGGTTGCCGGTGATGAGTTAACGGTCTCGGCACATGCTGAAGGTGCGGATCGCGTGGAGTGGTGGTTGAACGGTCAACGAATTGGCGTGGTCTCGGAACCTCCCTTTGAACGCCTCATTTATCTCTCGCGCTTGCCTTTTGGTCCGTACGAATTGATTGCGCGGACCGAGATCGATGGTAGTGCGGTCATCGACGCGACCACATTTTGGCATGTGCCTACCGAGGAACGCAAGCCGGTGCCCGGCGGCATCGACTTTGGTGCCACAGAAAACGACGACGGTACGGTGACCTTTGCGCTCTATGCGCCGGGTAAGCGTTTCATCTCCTTGGTCGGTGACTTCAATTGCTGGGATCCTGACGCTGATCGCATGCATTTGTCGCCGGATGGGACCTGGTGGCTGACGCGTCCGCTTGAGCCGGGCGTGTGGCAATATCAATTCGAAATTGAAGGTGCGAGACGGTTAGCCGATCCCTACGCCCGTGAGGTCGACTGGACCACTCCTGAGGGCGAAAAGGGATGGATGCCGCATCATGCGCGCACGGTGCTGCGCGTCGGGGCTGAACCTTTTGAGTGGACCGCCACCGATTATCAGCGTCCTGCCTTGGAGGACCTTGTGATATACGAGTTGTTCATTGAGGATTTTGTTCCGGGCAAAGGCTTCCTTGGGATGATTGAGAAACTGGATTACATCCAGGATTTGGGCTTCAACGCCATCGAGCCGCTGCCGTGGCATCCGTGGCCGGGCGAAGAGAGTTGGGGCTACAACCCCACCTTCCACTTTGGTGTCGAGCAGCTTTACGGCACACCGGACGAGCTGAAGCAACTAATCGATGCCGCGCATCAACGGGGCATGGCCGTCATTATCGACATGGTCCTGAATCATGCCGAATGGGCCTCCCCCCTGTACCAACTCTACGGGGCGGATTATGAGGCGAGTCCCTATTTCCGCGAGTATCATGGCCACAACTGGGGCTTCCCCAAAATCGATCAAGAGTCGCCCGCCGTGCAGCGTTATGTCTCGGATGTGATTCGCTTTTGGATTGATGAATACCGTATCGACGGATTTCGCTATGATGCGACCCGCTGGACCGGTTGGCAGGGATACAATGACTGGGGAGCGAGCCTCTATGCCTATGTGGCGCGCCGAGCCGATCCGTACAATATCCAAATCGCTGAGCATCTCCCCATTGAACCGCCACTGATCATCGATACCGAGATGGATACGGGTTGGCATGCCGAATATCGCTGGCGAATCCGCGAAATGATTGAGCGTGCCGAGCTCTATCCCGATGCGCTCGCCGAGAACCTGGATGGGCGCAAGGTGGGCTTTGAACACTCGCTGCAGCGTATGCCGTATACGGAAAGCCATGACGAGGAACGGGTGGTCAATGAGTTGCGCGAGGCCGGCTTCGACGAGGAGGAAGTCTTCCGACGCGCGGCGATGGCCATTGCCCTACCCTTGCTGACACCCGGCGTGCCGATGCTTTATGCCGGTCAAGAGTGGGGAGAAGATACGGTTAAGAATGTGGGATGGAATCCGCTCAACTGGCACTATCTTGAGCAAGAGCCGAATCGGCGACTGAAGGAAATTACCCGCGCGCTGGTCCATCTGCGGGTACAGCATCCGGCGCTGCGCGGCGATAATGTCCACATTCACGTGGCCGACGCCACAACCGGTCTAGCGATCTTCGAGCGGGACAACGCACCGGACCAAGTCCAGGTCGCGCTGAATTTCGGGCGCGCGCCCGTCGAGGCCTCATTGTCCCTGAACAAGCAGTCCACCTGGGTTGACGTGTTGTCCGGCAAAACGGTCGAGGCAGGCGTGGCCGAAGTCATGCTGAAGCCGGGGGAGGTGCGCGTATGGGCCACGACATGGTAAAACAACATGACGGGTGACGGGCTTACGCCGATTGATGCGGCGGCTTGGCTGGAGCGACTACGCGACAGGGAGGGTTCCCGGCCATCCTGTTATGCGATGTACTCCTCTTTCGCGGATGGCGTGGTCACGGATCCCCGACTGATGATGGTGCCGGTTGACGATCACATGGTGCATCGCGGCGACGCCGTGTTTGAGACGCTCAAGTGCGTCGACCGTGGCATCTATAATCTGCGCCCGCATCTGGAACGGCTACTGGTGTCCGCCGCAGGAATCGGTTTGGCGCACCCCTATTCGATTCAGCGTCTGGCAGAATTGGTCTTGGGTACGACCCGCGCCGGTAATCGGTCGGATGCCCTGATCCGCATCCTCCTGTCCCGTGGCACCGGCAGTATGGGTGTTAACCCTCACGACTGCGTTCGTCCCGAACTCTACATCATTGTCTCGCCACCGAAGCGCCCGTTTATGGCGCGTAAGCCGGAGGGGGCACACATCGCGTTCTCCCGCATTCCAGCCAAGCCCCCGCCCTTCGCGGCCATCAAACACTGCAACTATTTGCCCAATGCCCTGATGGCGAAGGAAGCCACCGATCGCCAAGTCGATTTCGTGATCTCCTGCGGCGCTGACCATCGCATCTTGGAGGGCCCAACCGAGAACATCGCCTTGATCACCGATACTCATGAGTTTGTGGCTCCGGATACGCCCGATATCCTGCCCGGCACGACGCTGGCGCGCCTGATGGAATTGGCGGAACCGCTCAAAGGCGAGGGAGTGCTGCGTGATGTGCGTCACGGCACACTTTATCCCGAAGATCTTGCCACTGCGCGTGAGGTGTTTATCGCCGGCACCTCACACGACATCATAGCGGTGACGCGTGTGGAAGAGACCACCTACCCGATCGGCCCCATCTATCAGCGGCTCCACGCTGCGCTTCAGGAAGACATTCGCGCCGAACGAACCGCTATCGACTGACCCGCTCGAACAGGAGTCCGGCCCACTCGCCATCGCCGTCACGAACGATTTCCCGCGCTCCCAGCATGATAAACATATCCGCCACCGCATCGACTTCATGCTCGCGGATGCCACTGAGCGCCAAGTAACGTTCGGTCGCCTGCCAAAGTGGCTGAGCGGCTTGCATTAATAAGGAGGCGAACAAGTTGGCACAGACCAAGTCGAAGCGTCCGTCGGGTGCGTCCCGTAAAATATCGCCCGTTGCCCAGCGCGTCCGTTCAGCGACTCCATTGAGTTTAGCGTTATCCGCTGACTGATTCAGGCAGATGGGGTCATTGTCTGTCCCCAAAACCACCTCCATGCCCAACACAGCGCCCGCCACGCCCAGCAAACCGCTGCCACAGCCGACATCCCACATGGACCGGCATGGGCCGACAGGCGGCGCGAGCCGATCAATCATTTCCAAACAGAAGCGCGTCGTAAAATGTTCGCCGGTACCAAAGCTCAGTCCCGGCACGATGCGCAACAGACGACGCCCCTGCTCCACAACGGGTTGCGTCTCCCAGTCAGGAACGATGAACAACCGTTCGCCAATCGGACGGGACTTAAAGTGGAGTTTCCAGAAGGCTTCCCAATCCCGGCTGCGGCAATGGCGCACGCCGGTCGCTTGAATCGGGAACGGCCAATCGCGGCAGGCATGTTCCGCGGCTTCTGCCGCTTCACGGCAATCAAAGTAGATTTCAACCCAAGTGTGCTCGGATTCGGGTTGATTCAACTGAACGACATCCCGGTCGGTGTATTCACGAAGCTCGTCCACCAGCTCCTCTCCCACATCGGCCGGCAACACCAAGGTCAACACATAACATTCGGCA
>SLAD01000420.1 GCA_007126995.1 Kiritimatiellia bacterium
ATTTGGGAGCGAGTTATGTCGAGAGTAGGATTACAGCCAATTAAAGTCCCGTCCGATGTGACGGTTACCGTGGACGGCACGCAGGTCACCGTCAAGGGCCCCAAAGGCGAGCAGAGCTGGGTGTTTGAGCCGGTCGTGGCGTTCGAGTTGAAGGACGGTGAACTGACCGTCAGCCGCAACAGCGAGGAAAAGTTTGCCCGCGCCATGCACGGCACCGCGCGTAGCCTGTTGGCCAGCATGATTCACGGCGTGCGGGAAGAATTTACCAAAGAGCTCGAAATTCAGGGTGTCGGTTTTCGCGCCTCGGTGCAGGGCAACAAGCTGAACATGGCCCTGGGCTTCTCGCATCCGATTGATTTCACGGTGCCGGAAGGCGTGACGGTTACTGTGGCGGACAACACCAAAATTAAGGTCAGCGGCATCAGCAAGCAAAAGGTCGGGCAGGTGGCCGCGCAGATTCGCTCCTATTATCCGGCCGAACCGTACAAGGGTAAAGGCGTGCGGTACTCAGATGAACAAGTGCGGCGTAAGGCCGGCAAGACAGTGGCTTAATTATGAAGGTCGAAACCAAATCAGATTATCGCAAGCGGCGTCACTTCCGGATCCGGAAGAAGATTCAGGGCACTGCCGAACGCCCGCGCATGAGTGTGTACCTGTCGAATCAGCACATCTATGTGCAGTTCATCGACGACGTGGCCGCCCGTACGTTGGCGTCCATCTCGACTGCCGACAAGGCGCAGGCCGACACCTCGGGCAACAACGCCGCCCGGGCAGAAGAGATCGGCCGGTTGGCGGCACAGCGCGCCAAAGAGCAGGGGATCGGCGAGGTCGTGTTCGACCGGGGCGGATTTCGGTACAGTGGTCGGCTGAAAGCCTTGGCCAACGCCGCCCGAGAGGAAGGACTGAAGTTTTAAGCGAGTCAGCAAGGGACAGCAGATCTATGAGTGGATTTAATAAGAGAAAAGAAGTGCGAGTGGAGAGTGATGTCGACGAGCGCGTCGTGCATGTGAATCGCTGCTCCAAAGTGGTCAAGGGTGGCCGTCGCTTTAGCTTTAGTGCGCTGGTTGTGGCCGGTGACCGCAAGGGCCATGTCGGCTATGCGTTGGGCAAGGCGAACGAAGTCGCCGATGCCATCCGCAAGGGCACCGAGTCCGCCCGCAAGAACTTGATCCCGGTGACACTCCGGGATCGTACCATTCCGCACGAAGTGATCGGCGAGTTTGCCGGTGCGCAAGTGCTGCTCAAGCCGGCCTCCGAAGGTACCGGCGTCATCGCGGGTGGCGCGGCGCGCGCGGTCTTGGAGCTGGCTGGTGTGCGCGATATTTTGGCGAAATCATTAGGTAGTAGTAATCAGGTAAATGTGACGAAGGCCACGATTCGGGCCTTGGAAAGTCTGCGGTCGCGCGAGCAGATCGCGGCGCTGCGCAGTGCCTGAGGGGAGTCAGTATCATGAATTTGCATACGTTACGTCCGGTTAAAGGGTCGCGAAAGGCGCCTAAGCGCGTTGGTCGCGGCCGTGCATCCGGCATGGGTAAGACGAGTACCGCTGGTCATAAAGGGCAGATGGCCCGTAAAGGTCACAAGGTCAAGCCGACCTTCGAGGGTGGTCAGATGCCCTTGGTGCGCCGGATGCCGAAGCGCGGTTTCAAGAACGTCAATAACATCACCTATTTGCCGGTTAATGTCGGCGCGCTGACGGCGTTTGAGGCCGGCACCGAAGTGGGCGTGGAGCAACTGCGGGCCGCGGGCTTGGCGTCGGGTCCGGCTGGTAGCCCCATCAAAGTTCTCGGACAAGGCGAAGTGGATCGCGCGCTGACGGTGAAAGCGCATGCGTTCAGCGCCAGCGCCAAACAAAAAATTGAAGCGGCCGGCGGCACCTGCGAGGCGGTCAAATAAGATCGCGGGTTGAGCACTTATGTTATCTGCCTTTACCAACAGCTTTAAAATCCCGGAGTTGCGGCAACGCATCCTGTTCACTTTCGGGCTGATCTTCTTGTGTCGTCTGGTGGCGGCGGTTCCCGTGCCGGGTGTGGATGCGGTGGCCCTGCGGGCCTTTATCGCGTCGGTGCAGGCCCAGGCGGGCGGCACCTTTGTCGGCATGTACAACCTGTTCAGCGGCGGCGCGCTGGAAAACTTTGCGATTGGTGCCTTGGGCATCATGCCCTACATCAGTGCGTCGATTATCATTCAGTTGATGACGGCGGTGGTGCCCCAACTCGAGCGCCTGGCGCGCGAAGGCGATACCGGCCGCCAAAAGATTACGCAATACACCCGCTACTTGTGCCTCTTCCTTTGCTTGGTGCAGGGCTACGCGCTGGCGGCGGTGATGGAGAATCCCGCGGCGATCGGTATTCAGCAGCAGATCGTGATGAATCCCGGTTTAGGATTCCGCATCCTGGCTGTGATCACCATGACCTCCGGCACCATGCTGCTGATGTGGATGGGTGAACAGATCACCGAGCGCGGCATTGGCAACGGCATCTCGTTGATCATTACGGTCAGCATCATCAGTTTGTTGCCCGGCGCGATTCAAGCGGCGATCAATATGTTCCGCCCATACGAAGGCGGCGGTGCGGCTCAGTTCACCTTCTTCCATCTCGTAGCCTTGCTGATCATGCTCTTCCTGGTTATCGCGGGTACCATCGCGGTCACGCAGGCGCAGCGTAAGATACCGGTTCAATACGCCAAGCGCGTGGTGGGCCGTAAAGTCTATGGCGGGCAGAGCACTTACATGCCGTTGCGCGTCAACTATTCCGGCGTTATGCCGATCATCTTCGCGCAGGCGATCCTGATGTTTCCGGCCCAGATTCTGGGCCGCGTGCCGAGTGAAGCCGTTCGTCGTTTCGGCGCGGCACTGGATTTCGGGACGACGTGGTACAACATTCTGTATGCCTTGATGATCATGTTCTTCTCGTATTTCTGGGTGGCGACACAGTTCAAGCCGATCCAGATCGCGGATGATTTGAAGAAGTACGGTGGTTACGTGCCGGGCATTCGTCCGGGCCGTCCGACCGCCGAGTTCCTGGACCGCACCATGACGCGCTTGACCTTGGCGGGCGCTGTCTTCCTGACGATTATCGCGGTGCTGCCGATGTTGATGGCGCAGCAGTTCGGGATTCCATGGATTGTGGCGCACTTCTTCGGCGGCACAAGTATCCTGATTATCGTGGGTGTGATGCTGGATACCATGCGTCAAGTCGAGTCCCACCTCTTAACGCGTCATTACGACGGTTTCCTGAAGAAGGGTAAACTCCGTTCAAGGAAGTAGGTTCGCCATGTGGGATGTACTCGTCTTGCTGGGAGCGCCGGGGTCAGGAAAAGGAACCACAGCAGGTGACCTGACGTCCGAGCGATCGGACTGGAATCATCTATCCACGGGCAACATGTTGCGCGACGCCGTTAAGTCCGGCAGTCCGGTCGGCTTGGAAGCCAAGCAATGCATGGAACAAGGTCTACTGGTTCCGGACGAAGTCGTCATGAAGATCGTCAGCGAGCGATTGGAGTCCGGCCCGGAAGACGCGGTGTACCTCTTTGACGGCTTTCCCCGCACTGATGCGCAGGCCCGCTTGCTGGATGACTTTCTGCAATCGAGCGGCAAGGGACGCGTTTCCCACGTTTTTCTACTGGAGGTCCCGGACGAAGTGATGGTGGATCGGATCGCGGGTCGAATTATCTGCCGGGATTGCGGGAAGGTCTATCATCTCACCAATATGCCGCCCAAGCAGGAGTCGGTTTGCGACAAGTGTGGCGGGGAATTGTATCAGCGTCCGGATGACAACCGGGAAACGGTTTTGAATCGATTGAAGGTGTACTACGATCAGACCGCGAGTTTGATCGATTATTACGAGGACAAGCAAGTGCTGCACCGCGTAGATTGTTTGGATCGCCAGCACGCCTTGGATTCGATTTTATCGATCATGGGGCCGAAGTCGTAGGCCATGATCAAGATTAAGTCTACGACGGAGCTCGAGCGCATGCGAGTCAGTTGCGGTATGGCCGCAACCGTGCGCACGAAGGTGGCCAAGGCGATTAAGCCCGGCATGACCACGCTGGAGCTGGATCAATACGCGCAGGAGCTGATCGCCGAAATGGGCGCCAAGAGCGCCTTTTACGGCTATCGCGGTTTTCCGGGACATATCTGTGTCTCGGTGAATGATGAGGTGGTGCACGGCATCCCCAGCAAGCGGGTGATCCGCATGGGGGACATTCTAAGTATTGATTTCGGAGTGATTTACGACGGATTCGTGGGCGACACCGCGACCACCGTGATGGTCGGCGTGACCGATCCCGGTGTGATCCGGTTGGTGACGGTGACCGAGCAGGCCTTGGCCGCTGCCATTGAGCAGGCGGTTGCGGGCAATCGGTTGTCGGACATCTCGCACGCGGTGGAAAAAGTGGCCACGGCGGCGGGGCTCGGGATAGTGCGGGATTTTGTCGGACACGGGATTGGGCGGAAGATGCATGAAGATCCGCAAATCCCCAACTTCGGCAAGCCGGGGCGGGGGCCGAAATTGCGGGCTGGGATGACGTTTGCGCTCGAGCCGATGTTGAATTTGGGTACGCATGAGGTGGAAGTGATGCCGGATGGCTGGACGGTGTTGACGAAGGATCGCAAGCCCTCGGCGCACTGTGAGCATACGGTGGCGGTCGGCTCAGAGAAGGCCGAGATCCTGACCGTGCCGAAAAATGAATAAAAAAGAGACATTTGTGCTGGACGCTGTTTTGGAGGATGTGATAAACCATGCGACCTTCAATGCGGTATTGCCGAATGGCCATCGATTGGTGGCCTTTCCCCAACGCAAGGATATTGATACGGCCTTGTCGCGACTGAGGTCAGGCAGCCGTGTTCGTGTGGAAATGTCACCCTTCGACATGTCGAAAGGGACATTTGTGTTTTAGGTGAGTAAAGGTTTTGGACATCATGAAGGTTCGTTCGTCAGTTAAAAGAATTTGTGAACGGTGCAGAATCATTCGCCGCAAGGGTGTGGTGCGTGTGATTTGCACGAACCCGCGTCATAAACAGCGGCAGAGTTAAGAGGAGCGAAAAAACGTTATGCCAAGAGTATTGGGTATAGATATCCCCGGATATAAACGAGTCGAGTACGCCCTGCGATACATTCACGGTATCGGGCCGTCCTTGGCGCGCGAGGTCATTGCGAAGGCGGAGATTGATCCGGCCAAACGAGCCAATGATCTCGTCGACGAAGAGATCACGAAGCTGGCGCAGATCCTGCAGGAAGACTATCGGATCGAGGGGGATTTGCGACGCGAGGTGGCGGCCAACATCCGGCGCATCGTCAGTATCGGCAGCTATCGCGGATTGCGCCATCGCCGGGGCCTGCCGGTGCGCGGTCAACGTACCAGCACGAATGCCCGTACGCGCAAAGGTCCGCGTCGCACCGTCGGTGCGGTGCGTGGCAAGGAAGCGCGCTCGGCGGCGAAACAGGCGGCAAAATAATTTCGTTTCAGGAGTAGATGAACATGGCTGAGGAAAAAGAACCCCAAGCAGAAGAGCAGACGCCGGTGGAAACGCCCGCGCCGCAGCCTGCGACAGACGAAAAACCGGCTGCCGCAGCGAAGCCGGACCGTCCCAAGACAGCGGAAGAGATTTTAAAGGAAGCGGAAGAGCCGTCCGCTCCGGTCGCGAAAGCGAAGAAGAAGGGTAAAGGCAAAGGTCAACGTCATGTGCCGGTGGGGGTGGCGCATATTCGCGCGACTTTCAATAACACGGCCGTCACGATCACCGACCCGCGCGGTGGCGTGATTGCCTGGCGTACCGCCGGTCGCTGCGGCTTCAAAGGCTCGCGTAAAAGCACAGCCTTTGCCGCCACGATGGTTGCGCAGGAAACCGCGCGCGAGGCGATTGCCTACGGTTTGAATGAAATTGAAGTGCGGGTGCAGGGGCCGGGTGCCGGTCGCGAATCCGCCATTCGCGCCTTGCAGGCTGCGGGATTAACCATCAGCGCGATTCAAGATGTCACGCCGGTGCCGCACAATGGTTGTCGGCAACCGAAGAGTCGGAGAGTGTAAGTTTAGGAGTGTAGAGCATTATGGGAAGATATACGGGACCCTCCTGTAAGCTTTGTCGCCGCGAAGGCATGAAGCTTTTTCTGAAAGGCGATCGCTGCTACATGGCCAAGTGTGCCATTGAGCAGGGACGTCAAGCGCCGGGCATGCATGGCCAGCGGCGCAGCAAGACGTCGGACTACGGCACGCAGTTGCGCGAGAAGCAGCGGTTGCGTCGCATGTACGGTCTGCAAGAAGCGCAATTCCGTCTTTTCTTCGAGCGCGCCTCGCAAAAGAAAGGCCGTACCGGCGAGACGCTCCTGCAAATGTTGGAGTTTCGACTGGATAACATCTGCTACCGTTTGGGCTTTGCCTCATCGCGCAAAGCCGCCCGTCAATTTGTCAATCACGGCCATGTGCTGGTGAACGGTCGTAAGAGCACGATTGCCTCGCGCGTCCTGAAGGCCGGCGACGTGGTCGAGGTCGTGGACCGTCCGGACAGCCGCGAACTGGTGAAGCCCTTTATGGATACCGCCGAAAGCCGCGGCATCCCGGCGTGGTTGCGTCTCGACAAGGGCAACGCCAAGGGCGAATTGCTGCATGTCCCTAGCCGCGAAGAAATTCAGCCGATTGTCAATGAACAGTTGATCGTGGAGTTGTACTCCAAGTAAACCATAAACCATCACCATACGAGCCGGTTAATGCCCGGTTCTGGGAGAGATTATTATGCCAATTCGATTGGGTCGTTTTGAAATGCCCAAACGCGTCACGAAGGACGAGGGCGAATCAACCGAAACCTACGGCGTGTTCGTCGCCGAGCCTTTTGAAGCGGGTTACGGGCGTACGATAGGAAATTCCTTGCGTCGCGTGCTGCTTTCCTCGCTGGAAGGCGCGTCCATTTCCGCCATCAAAGTGGATGGCGCACTGCACGAATTCTGCACCTTGCCCGGCGTGGTCGAGGATGTCACCGACATCATTATCAACCTCAAGGGCGTGCTGATCAAAATGTATTCGCGCGAGCCGCGCAAACTGACCTTGAGCGTCAAAGGACCGGGCGAAGTCACCGCCGGCGACATCCAAACCGACGGCACGGTGGAGATTCTGAATCCGGACCATCACATCGCCACGCTCGACGAAGACGGCAAGATCGAGGCGGAGCTGGAAGTACGGATCGGTCGCGGCTACTGCCCGGCGGAAGGCAACAAGAAAGAGAATCAGGAAATCGGGATTATTCCGATCGATTCACTGTTCTCGCCGGTGCGCCGCGTCAAGTACAGCGTCGACAACACCCGTGTGGGCCGTCGCACCGACTTTGACAAGCTCTCATTGGAAGTCTGGACCGATGGCCGGTTGACGCCGGACGATGCCTTGACTCAGGCGGCCGCGATTTTGAAGCATCACTTGGATGTCTTCGTCAGCTACGACAAGGATCAAATCGAGTTTGATCAACAGGAAAGCCAACGCGACGAAGAGCGCGAGGAGCTGGCCCGCAAGTTGGCTATGAGCGTCAACGAAATCGAGTTGAGCGTGCGCGCAGCGAACTGTCTCAACAACGCCAATATCGTCACCGTTGGCGAGCTGGCGCAGAAGACAGAAGCGGAGATGCTCAAGTATCGGAATTTTGGTAAGAAGTCGCTGAACGAAATCAAAGCCAAGTTGGTGGAGATGGGCTTGGGACTGGGAATGCAGTTCGAAGACGACGTCCTGCG
>SLAD01000067.1 GCA_007126995.1 Kiritimatiellia bacterium
GATTGATTTTGAATAAACAAGCTCTATTTGGTGTCAATTCACGTGATATGTGATACCAGTTTCCAATGCTTTTCGGTCCATTCCCGGTGGACGCGACGGAGCGCGTCCCTCCGGAATGCCCCTGCAGGATTCAGCCTATAAAGAGCAGCTCAACTGCTCCGCAGTTGAATCGTTTTTTGTATCCATTTGAACATGAGAGGTTTATAAATCATATACTGTTCCCTGCTTTGCACCTAATAGGTGCAGATAAGGGCGAAACATTAAGGCGAAAGACAAGGGAGCAAACTCCTGATTCCTTAATCTTTTGCCATAATCTCTTTTTGGGGTGCACCGAACTGCTCTTTTTAGGATGATATGAAAATCGCGTGACGGAATACGGGATATGAAACTATTAATTATGTTGGGGTGTCTGTTGGGTTTGTCGGCACGCGTTGACGCCGCTGAGGACTTGATCACGCTGAGCCGGGAATTGGCTGATGAGGCTATGGCTGTGGGCCGGTCCGTGGTGGAAGGAGACGACGGCTGGCTGTTCTTCGTGCCGGAATTGCGGCACATCGCTGCCGGCCCTTTCTGGGGCGAGGCCGCTGAGACCGCCAGCCGCGCACGACGCGCGGACGCGCGCGATCCGTTGCCGGCGATCCTGGATGTTCATCAAGCGCTGCAGGATATCGGCGTTGAATTGATCCTGGTCCCTGTTCCGCCTAAAGCGGTGGTGTATCCGCAGTTCCTGCCCGGGGCGGATACACTGGGCGCTGAACGCCTCGATCCGCATCACCGGGAGTTTTATCGCCTACTGGCCGAACACGGCGTCAAGGTGCTCGACTTGACGGATATTTTTCGCGCCGGGGATCATCCGGATTATGGCGCATTCTACTGCCAGGAGGATACGCATTGGTCCGGCTGGGGTTGCGTGGTCGCGGCGGAGAAGCTGGCCGAGATGCTCGGCGACCGTGTTTCGAATCCTGCACCTGAGTCTTTTGCGACCGAATGGAGAACGATTGAGATTCGCGGCGATCTACACCACATGATGGGCGCGACTGAGGGCCCGGCGGAAGCGCTCTGGGTTCGTGAGGTTGACGGCGAGACGCGTTCAGCGGATAGCCCGGTGCTGGTGTTGGGGGACAGTCACTCACTTGTGTTTCACGCCGGTGGCGACATGCACCATAGCGGGGCCGGCTTGGTCGACCAATTGGCGGCGGAACTGCAGCAGCCGATCGACCTGATCGGCGTGCGCGGCTCGGGCGCCACACCGGCGCGCATCAATCTGTTTCGTCGCGCTCAGCGCGAGAGCGATTTCTGGGAGAAGAAGGAAGTGGTCATCTGGGTCTTCTCCGCCCGCGAATTCACGGAAAGCGACGGCTGGCGAATTGTGCCGGTTGCACCATAAGAGGGGGAGCGGGATACGGGATGCGGGACCCGTAGTTCGGCCTCATCCGTGCCAATCCGTACTACAATCTGCCAACTTCTTTTTTTTTAAGCACGTTTTTCATTTATTAAGAATCTTAACCAACTGATTATCAATACGTTAGAATAATAGCATGCTTGCAATTATCCGTGTTCATCAGTGTCCATCCGTGGTTAATCTTCTTTGGTTGCGGCTATGCCGCGCTGTGTAATCCGTGGTTAGCCCCTCGTCCCGTATCCCGGATCGCGTATCGCGCATCCCGTATCGCGCTACCCCCCGTATCCGCCCTCCACCGTCACCGTGACCTCGCCGACACCGTGCAGGCGCTGGGCGATCGCGGCCTGTACCGCCGTCTGGATCGCGGGGTAATCGGTTTCCAAGGTCCCCGCTGCGGTCACGACATCGACAGTCAGATGCAAGTGGTTCGCGGGTCCCGAGACGCGCAAATCATGAAACTCGCGTACGTCCGGATGATCCTCTACCACCCGCTCCAGTACGGATTCCGCCACATCGTATTGCGGGTGCGTTCGATCAACCGGATCGACGTGCACAATCGCCTTGCCGCCGACCACCGATTCCACGGCCGCCTCCACCTGCTCCGCTACATCGTGCACCTCCAAGGCGCTCTTGCCGGCATCCACCTCGATATGCAACGAGATGACACGATTCTCGCCATACTTATGCAAAATCAAATCATGTACCCCGCGCACACCCTTGACCCCGTGCCCCGCCGCTTCAATCTTCCGCACCTCGTCCGGACACGGCGCCTCGCCCAACAAGGGGTGCACGGCATCGCGCGCCGTGATTAAGCCGGTCCAAAAGATGAACCCTGCGATCCCCAATGCCGCCCAGCCGTCCGCCCCATCCCAGCCCACGCGCGTCGCCAGTAGCGCGACGATCACCAAACCGGTGCTCAAGACATCAGCGACATGATGCCAATAATCCGCCGCCAGCGCTTGCGAGCTGGTGGCGCGCGCCAACGCCTGTGCAAAAAAGGCCACCCACTGTTTAATCAAGAGTGTGACGAAGACCACGATGATCATCCAGAACGGCACGTCCAGCACGCGCGGGGACTGAATACGGGAGATACCGAAACGGATAAACTCGATTGCCAACACAATCAGCAACACCGCCATCACCAAGGCCGTCACCAACTCCACGCGGCCGTGCCCGAACGGATGGCGCGAATCCCGCGGTTTGCGCGCCCACCAGAAGCCCAAAATCACGATGAAACTCGTGCCCACATCGGAGAGGCTATGCACCGCATCCGCCATCAGCGCCACACTGCCCAGCCAGACCCCGAGAATAATCTTTACCAGAAAGAGTCCGGTATTCACTGCCGCACTGACCCAGCCTTGTAGCAGGCCGAGTCGGGCCCGATGCTCGGCGGTGGTCGGATCGGCATCCGCCGGAACCACGCGGGTAGCCAGCCAACCGGTTAAGCCGCGGGGTGGCCAGTCATGCGAAGCGTTGGCCGGTTCGGAGTCATTCATGATGGCGTCACCATCCGTCGTTCACGGTATCGGGCTGCAGCCACCCCCAATGGCCAGCGATAGAAACACTTCGTCGCCATCTTGCAGGGCATGCGATCGTTTGGCTTTTTCCTTATTGATAAAAGGGACGACCGCCTTTTGATGATCCGGCTCAATTCCGATCCGGTCCAGTAGATCCTTTACGGAGGCGCCATCCGGTAATTCCACCTTACGATCCGCGTCCAGATTCTTCGCATGGATCAGGGCTATATGATCGACCGACACCTTCATGTTGCCTTTCCTTTCACTCACACACCGGATACTTCAATCGCCAACACCGGACACGCATCGGCCGTATCGCGGCACTCCTCCACCAGCTCGCGTGGCACCTCTTCCCGAATCGCTTCGGCGGAAAGCGCGTCACTCATCTTAAACAGCTTCGGACTCATCCCCACACACAATTCGCATCCCGTACAAATTGATTGATCCACGCGCACCTTCATCGCCCCGAGCCTACCAAAACCATGCCCGACTGCAATATCCGTCCGCGCGGGGGCGCGGCGGGCAATCTAATCCGAAGGGGTAGCATTCCGGCGGCAAGCTCAGACATGGGCAGGAATGCCCATGTTCCCGCCTGTCGGAACAAGGACATTCCTGTCCTTGACGCCACCGACAAAAGTAAGGATTGCGGTCTCGCGGAGCTCGACCCTCCAATGGGGACATGGAAAAGATCTCGAAATTCAGAGATGGAGGGCGGAGCTCTGCGACGCCGTGATGCTGCGCGAGACTTTTGTCGGTGGCGTCTGTCCTTGTAAAATCGAACGCAAAGGACAGCGTAATGATTATAATACTGTCAGTTTTGATTATATTTTTGCGCACAAACAGGTAATAATTTTGTAGACAATGACGATTAATTTAAGTAGCACTTACTTTCATGCACGCGGATGCCACATCTCAACTCGGCACAAACATTCGTGCTTTACGCCGGGCCGCCGGCATGACGCAACAGGAGCTTGCGGTGCGACTGCAAATCACGTCTCCCGCGGTCAGCATGATGGAGACCGGGCGAACGCAACCCACCGTGCAGATGTTGTCGCGCATCATGGACATCTTTCGCGTCACCCCGAACGAGCTGTTTCGGGCCGATAAGGTGTTCGTCCCCCACTCCGAACCGGCCCTCCTTCAGCGCGTCGACGAGGACGCCGACCGCATTACGCCGTCCGTGGCCGTAATTATTAATCGCCTGATCGAATGCGTGCTCGGCTTGGAAGATTTGGCCGGGGTACCGAAACACGCCACCACCTCGCTGCACGAACCCATTGAGCTGTCCGACAGTGGCCTAGAGACCCTTGCAGAGCGGGTACGGCAACAGATGCGCATTTATGACGGCGTCGTATTCGACTACTTCGAACTCTTCGAAAGTTTTGGACTGCGCGTATTGGCGCTCCCCTTGCGCATATCGTTTACCGGCGCCTGCTTTTTCGATGCCAAGAACGATAATGCGTTCTTCATCATCAACAATCGGCACACCGCCGAAAGACAACTCTACACGCTGGCGACACAACTGGGGCGTTTACATCTACATACTTGGGCAACCCGGCGCGGGCGATATCCCGCGACGCCGAAAGCCGCCAGACTCGATCCCGCCCATGCCGCCGCCAAATTCGCTGCACACTTTCTCATGCCTGCGCGCGCGGTCCACGCCACCATTGCCCAGCTTGGCGTCCGGCCTGATGAATGGACCTACGAACTGCTGCTGCGCATCAAACATCGCTACGGCGTCAGCGCGGAGGCCTTCCTCTATCGACTGGATGACCTGAAATTGATCCCCACCAGCGTCAAAAGCGCACTACGCAAACAGATCAAGGCGCACTATGCCGCCACCAACCACCGGGAACCCGACGACAGCCGCCGCATCCTAACGCCCAACGGTCGCCTTTGGGATCTCGCCCTCACCGCCACACTGCACTTGGGCCGCAATCATCCAGAGTTAAACGAGATCATCCGCGACTTGGGCCGTATGCGAGTGGAGAAAGTGTGAGGAGCCATCATGACGAAATACTACGCACATTCGAAGGAAGGAAAAGGACCGGAAGAATGGCAACCTCTAGAGGAGCATTTGGCGGGCGTGGCAGAACTGGCGGGACAATTTGCTGCCGAGTTTGGCGCAAAAGATTGGGGCAAACTGGCGGGACTCTGGCATGACATGGGGAAATACTCCGAAGCGTTTCAAGCGTACCTTAGAGAACAAAACGGATTGGAGGCGCATCTGGAGGGGCAGCCGGGAAAAGTGAATCATTCGTCGGCGGGTGCGTTGTGGGCGCGCGACAAATTGGGTGAGGCGCGTGGGCGTCTCTTGGCTTACTGCATCTTAGGCCACCACGCCGGCTTGCCGGATTATTCCCTCGAGCATGGAGGCGGCTCCTCAGTTAAGGAGCGATTGACCAAGGAGCCGCTCCCTTTCAGAGATAATGTTCCTCAATCGCTGGGCGAACAACAGACACCAAGCAGCCAAGTGTCCGCGGCAAACCCTTCGCTTTGGATTCGCATGCTCTTTTCTTCGCTGGTGGATGCCGATTTCTTAGATACAGAACGATTCATGGACCCAGCGCGCTTCAAAACGCGACAATCTGAACCTGTCGAGATGAAGGCGCTGGATGAGGCGTTGACGCGCCATTTGGATGATTTGGTCAGGAGCGCTCCAAGCGGAAATGTGAACGACGTTCGCAAGGCTGTTTTGGAGCAATGCCGCGAGGCGGCCAAGCAGCCGCCGGGTATTCGGACGCTCACTGTGCCCACAGGGGGCGGGAAGACACTGTCCTCGCTGGCCTTTGCCTTGCGACACGCTCACCTGCACGGGAAGCGACGCGTGATTTACGTCATCCCGTTTACCAGCATCATAGAGCAGACGGCCGATGTCTTTCGTTCTATTCCCGGACTCTCAGAATACGTGCTCGAGCATCACAGTAACCTGGATCCCGATGACCCCAAAAGAGTGACTCGCAGAAGCAGGCTCGCGGCGGAGAATTGGGACGCCCCGATAGTGGTCACAACGTCTGTACAATTCTTTGAGTCCCTATACGCCAACCGCACTTCGGCTTGCCGTAAGTTGCACAACATTGCGCAGTCTGTGGTCATATTCGATGAAGCGCAGGCACTACCGCTGCCGGTACTACAGCCTGTGGCGAGCATGATTCATGCTCTTTCGACCGCCTATGGAGTTACACCCGTTCTTTGCACCGCCACGCAGCCGGCCCTCGAAACCCGTGAGGACGGATTGAGTCACGGAATATCCGGCATCGAAATCATTGATCAGCCCAAGACGCTGCACCTCACCCTGAAGCGCGTCCAGGCGCGGAAGCATCCTGATTGGCCGAACCCTGTGGCGTGGGATGCATTGACCGAAGAATTGGAGCAACAGGAGCGGGTACTTTGCATAGTTCACCGGAAGGATGATGCCTTACGATTGCATAGCCTGATGCCGCATGGCACTTGGCACCTTAGCACCCGGATGTGCGGCGCTCATCGCTCAGCGCATATCGCTCAGATTAGAAAAGCACTTACGAGCAAGGATGGCGCACCCGTTCGGGTCGTCAGCACACAGTTAATTGAAGCCGGTGTCGATGTAGATTTTCCCATCGTTTACCGCGCTTTGGGCGGGCTGGATAGCTTGGCACAAGCCGCAGGCCGTTGCAACCGGGAGGGGCGCGCTGAAGCGGGTGATTTTGTGATCTTTGTTCCCGACTCTGCCGCGCCATCGTCACTGCAGACTGCACAGGATATCGGGCGAATCTTGCTGGATGAAGATGTCGAAGATCTCTTGGCTCCGGAGCGCTTTCGCTTGTTCTTCGAGAAGTACTTCGCCGCCCGCGGCGCAGACTATTTCGATAAGTACGGCGTGGTGGCATTGCTGAACAGCAAGGTCTTCGAGTTCCAATACGCAACCGCCGCCGAACGCTTCCGCATGATCGAAGACGGATGGCAGCGGCCGGTCATCGTTCATTACGGTGAATCTTGCGCACTGGTGGACGCCCTTATTCGGGGTGCAGGCAGCCCGCGCGATTTGATGCGCAAACTACAGCGCTACACCGTACAGATACCCATTCAAGCCCATCACGCGTTAGTGGAACAGGAACACATCAAGTCGGTGCACGAGGATTATCCCCATCTTTATCAGCAGTCCGCGTCCAATCTATATCGAGCGGATGTGGGGCTGATTTTACCAAGCGAGCAAGGGGACGCGGTACCAATGGACTTCCAAAACGCATGATAAACCATATGACAAACCAATTGATAAAACTGCCATTTCGGGGTAGTCTATTCTTATCAAAGGGAGACGTTTCATGGCATACAACGAAATCATATCCATGCAGGACATGCGAACCAGCTTGGCGGAAATCGCAGATCGCGTGCAGAGCGGAACAAAGCTACTGGTGGTGCGGAATTCTAAACCGGCATTTATGCTTGTACCGCTCAATATCGCCGAGAGCGAGGAATCCAGCCGAAATCTGTGGAGTCGCCTTGAGCAGGGATTGGGGCAAGAACCCGAGTTCAGCGAAGCGGATGTCGTGGAGATGGTTAAATCGTATAGGAGAAGTAAGGCGAAAGCTTGAAAGCCGCCGCCCGGAGGGGCGACGGCTCCCATTCTTCACTAACCATAATAATCTGGTTTCAATCCACCACTATGACCGTGGGCTACTAGCTATTGACAATATATTTCCATATAATTATTGTTGTCAACAATGATTACGATGC
>SLAD01000104.1 GCA_007126995.1 Kiritimatiellia bacterium
ATGCATCATGAAAACCTTTGCGTTTTCGCTTCTGCTGGGCATCGCCATGAGTATCACGTGTTCGGGAGGGCCGACCCGACCCGTTCAATCCACAACGTTTACGATGCAGAGTCCAAGCGGCCCGGAATGGGATCCGCTCGCCGAGCAAGGACAATGGTTCAGAGACCCCGTAAACGGCGCGGTCCACGTCAAAGCGTGGGAGTTTCACGATGACGATTGCGCGCTTTCGATTAAAGGCATTGTGCAAGACATCATGTTTGTTGGGATGGAATCAAATATCGTGGCATTCACCGTACTGGCTACGGTCAGTAATAATCTTCCATCCACCTACTCGTTGAACGTGGCCGACAACAGCCACGACGAAACCCAAAGTACTGTGAACGGGTGGTATGCCGGCATCATGCGGGGAACACGAATCGTGGCCGAATTCGCCGTCGCCGACATGGCCTTGATTCCCGACATCTCCGCCACGCCACCCTATTACAATGATCCCGTTTCGCCAGCGTTGGGTGGGCGGTATTTCATTGAAGCCATCAACGAGCATGAGCGGGCATGGTATTGTTGGTCGCCAGTTCATTCAGGACCGGATGTCGCGGGTGACTTTCAAGTCCCCGCGTGGGTTCTCGGCGACCTCGCCCCTGGTGAGACCGCTTCCGTCCTGATGGCGTTCCATATTACCAACGACGACGGCACGCCGGGTTTGATGCCGCGCGAGGATTATCGCCATAGCGTCATCCGCTACAGTCAGGAACAACAGGCGGACGTGCTTTACAATCGTCATACATCGCTGAAAATTAGTCATTGGCTCGATACTTTGTTGATTGACAATGGCTATAACATTAAGGCACCGGATTGGGATTGGGAGCCTGGCGGCGAGCCCTATGAGCCACCGCCGCCGGAAGAGTACATCTATGCTTCTGACGCCTCTGTCTTTTTCGATTCTGCACTGGATTTTGGCGATGCACCTCCACCGTATCCGACCATGCTGTTCGAGGACGGTGCGCGGCATGTGGTGGTGCCGGGAATCCATCTAGGTAAACTGATCGACTTCGAACCGGATGGGCAGCCCCATCCGGAAGCGCTGGGAGATGATCTCAACGGGATCAACGACGAGGATGGCGTGGAGTGGGCGGACTTCATGATTCGGGGATCCAACGCAACCCTTTGGGTGGAAGCGTCCACTGACGGCTATCTCAATGCCTGGATCGATTTCCATCAGGACGGAAGCTGGGATGAGCCGCTCGATCAGATTGCAATGGATGTACCGCTATCCGAGGGCACGAACCAGTTGCTGGTTGCGGTACCTCCCGACGCGGTCTTGGGCCGCACCTTCGCACGGTTTCGATTCAGCAGCCAACCGGGAGTGACCCCCGTGGGACTTGCCGATGACGGGGAGGTGGAGGACTATGCGGTGATCATCTATCAGCCTGGCCCATCAGTTGATGTCGTGATTACCGATATCACGTTTGACTCCCTCTTGAATCGGGTGACGGTCGAATGGAACGGCGAACTCCCGCTGCTCTACGAGACACAGCACTGCAACGACTTATTATCCGACCAGAACTGGACGGCATGGGGTCCCTGGGTAGACGCCCCACCCTACACTCAAACACATGACGGGAACGGGGTAACCGCTCGTTTCTTCCGGGTGACCGCGCCGTATGTTGCACCATAAAACCGCCTGACCAGAAGGACCTGCGGAGGATCAATAAGCGCCTTCAGGAAGACCAATACCAGCTGAATTAACATGGACGTTCACCTGCTAAATGGTTAATCCTAGAACTGAGCGGCGACCCTGCGATGGGTGTCGCGCTTGTAATTCGAATAGGTAACGCCTAAAGACAAAGGATAAGCATGAAGAAACTACTGTTATGCGCTCTCATCTGTTCTGTGATAACTCTCGCACTAACGGCTGCCGCAGGCGCGACTGAAGGCGTCAGAGATGGTGTGTTCGTTCATATTAGTAGTGGACCGGATGCCCCGCATCGCTTGCTGATGGCCTTGAATATGGCCAGCATGATGGCGCGCGAGCATGACGTGCTGGTCTATTTCGATATCGACGCTGTTCACGCCGTGCTGAAGGATTCCCCCGAAGTCTCGTACGCGCACTTCCCCACGCTGCATACTCAGCTTAGCGCACTGCAAGATATTGGCGTGACGCTGATGGCCTGTCCGGGCTGCCTCAAAGCGGCAGGGAAAACGGCTGATGATCTGGCTGATGGCATCCAGCTCGCTGACCGAAGCCAGTTCTTTTCCTTCACCAAAGGCCGAATTCTCACACTGGACTATTAGGGGATGCGCATGAAGGGCAGGCTTGGCGTCGTACTGCTTGCAGCCACGCTGCTTTGCGGCTGCTCACCAAATGATTTCATCCGTCGCATGATGGATCGGATGGCGCCCACAGAGGATGTGGCGCTGGCGATGACAACGTTTGCGGCGCTACGGGCTGGTGATTTCACAGCCGTGATCGAGCGGCTGGATCCCCAGTTTGTCACCTCCGATACAGAGTCGGACCTCGCGCAGATGGCCACAATCCTCAATCAAGGTGAGCTAGTCGAAATCGAATTGATCGGAACCAATCTTCATTCTACCCCTGATCGCAGAAGAACCGTTCTCACGTACCAATATCAACTGACGGATGGATGGGCGTTGGCCTCCATGGTCATCGACACAATCGGCGAGCAGAAAAGCATATACGGGATCAACGTACAGCCCCTCCCAACTTCGCTGGCAGAAGTCAATGCGTTCACCCTGACCGGCAAAAGCTTACGCCATTATGTCATGCTCGGATTTGCAATCGCGGTTCCCCTGTTCATTCTGTGGACCGTATATCTTTGCGCCCGCACCAAGATCGAAAAGAAGGCGCTTTGGATCTTCTTTATTCTGATCGGAATCACCCGTATCCAGCTCAACTGGACAACCGGACAGATGGGTTTCCAGCCGATCGGATTTCAAATTCCGGGCGCGGGCATCTCCAAGATGGGACTCTACGCACCCTGGATCTTAACGGTCTCCGTTCCGCTTGGCGCGATCTGGTTTCAGATTAAACGGCGCAAGCAACGGACGGCTGGAGCAGATACCGAGCAAGACGCAACAGGCGCCCCGCCCAAGGACGAGACGGCTGAATAATGAAGGCGACCAGCAAGGCGATCCTTGTGACACTCGTACTGAGCGGAATCACTGCGCTTCCCGCTGCTGAGGCCTACACGGTTACCCATGGACACTTCGCTTGGGTACTCCATAACATATTGGATTCAGCGGGCGCGGGCTATTCCTATGAAGAGATCATGGAGGCGCTGAATGCCGGCGAGCGGCCTTCACCGGAAGCGATTTCGCGCGCCATCGCCTCGCTACAGGCGGTCGGGTTATCGCCACACCAAGGATGGGATGCTGATCAGGCACTGACGCTGCATGATATCACCAGCGTCGTGGTCCGCTTCCACGGGGCCGAAAACGAGGTTGACCTGAGCGATCCGGATGCCTGCCTGTCATTCGCGCAAGATAAGGGTTGTCATCCCATGGTTTTGCAAAACGTCTATCGACACCTCTTGCACGCTGTTCGCTCCCATAAAGCCCTTGACGCAGGTGTTGAGCTTGATGTACTTCCGTGCGTGATGGAACCCTGAGGTGTGTATGGACCTTGTTCTCGTCAGCGAGCAAATCGCTAACCTGCAAATCTTAAATCAGTTTTTGCTCTCCTTGTTTCTGCTCATCCCGATGGTGCTGGTCGCGCGCACTACGGTGGCCGGAACACGATACTCCCCCATCCTGATCATCGTGGTGTTCGGCTTGATGCTGGGATATGTGATGACGGCCAGCGGCGTGTCCTCGCCGGGGCTGCCACACTTTTCGTTGATCGACCTGATCAGCCGCACCACGGTGGTGGTACTGACGGTGACCTTCTTTGTCGGTGGCCAGGAGTTGCGCAAACTGATTGGGGGCATTCAATTGCCGCCCGACGAAATGGTGATCCCTTCCTCGGAAGAAACGGTGCTGGGGACGGGCCGCACACAATTGATCTTCATCATTCGCTCCTTCTTTCTGCTGGTTGGAATCGAAGCGCTCTATCGTCTGATCATGGGCATCGAGATCGGCGACCTGAGCCGCTCCTATCCGCTGATCGCCTATCTCGGGTTAGTGGGCTCGGTGATTCTGATCGATCACAAGGCTCAGGTAGCCAACAAGCGACTATACATCAAAATGGGCTTGGCTGAGATCGCTGGGGTCTTGTCGGTACTGCTGGTCGCGCAAATTATCGCACTTTGGATTCGACAGTGGATCGCCCTGCCCCAGATCTTTTTTGCCATGGTCCTGTCCGCCGGTCTTGGCGCGCTGCTGTACCGGTGGCGCTTCGGACCGACCATCCGCGCCCTGCTTTTCGCCGGTATCCCCGTTGTGCTGGCCGCCAACTTCATGATTGGCGGGTCACGCATATCCGAAGCGTTTGCGATAACCGGCGTCAACGCCCTCCTCGCGTACGGCTTCTTTGGGCAAGTCGTGTGGATGTTCGGGGGCATCGCGTTATTGATGTGGTTCGGCAAGACCGACCACGCCCGTAATCTGGCGCCGGGCATGGCCGGTTCCCTTTCGCATTCCGGCCTGACCGGCGCCTGTACGGCAGGTGATCTCGGTTTGATCGCGGCGAATCGGGCTCCGATCATGATCAACATCCCGTTCTTCGGGCACGTGTTCGTATTTTCAATCCTAGCCATCAGCGCGCGGCAAGAACAACTCTACTTGGGTCCCTCATTGTTGGTGGCCGTGATTGGCGTGGTCCTCACCATCATCTCCCTGCGCGCCATGAGCCGCGCGGACGGGCAGGATGCCAAGGAGGTGCGGGCCTTGATGCAGTTTTCATTCGGCTGGCAGTTGTGCGCTGTCTTTGGCGGTTTTCTGCTCTTGCATGCGGCTGGCATCCCCTTGAACTTCACGGCGATGGGGGTGTCGTCGAGCATTTCGCATTTTGGTCTATTCGCCGCCACTCAAGGCGGCATGTTCGGCGATGAGGCTGCCGCCCTCATCCCCTTCGTTTTCTCGATGCCGTTTCTGGTGCATCCGCTGGTCTTCTTTATGTTCGGCCGGGCAATGGAACGCGATGGCCGGATGCCTCGCGGCCCGGTCTATCTCCTCGCAGCCATTGGCGTGGCGGGCATTCTGTACGCGCTCTTCATCGGCGGCTAGAGCGGTTTAGATAGAAGTGCAGCCGCGTCCTGTCGGCCGGCCTACGGCGGGTTAGCATGGAGGTTCCTGTTCGCTCGGTAAGACCATCCACCGCCTAACAACAGCAAAACGGCATTTATCATTTATTTGCCAGGCAGGACCAGGTTTGACATGCCCGACAACCCGCGTACTCTTGCTGTAATGAGGGTGCTGAATGAGGTGGTATCCGGCTTGGCTGGCGGCCAGTCACAGGGACCAACCCCGTCCGCGAGACTCGGGCTGGTGTGGTTACTTGTCCTGCTTCCGCTGGCCCCACCCCCTCTTGCCGGCGCCGAGTCGTCGTCACCCCTGTACGAGCGTGTCCAGGAGGTTCTTGAACGAATCGAGGAATCGCCACTGGACGAACCCATCGTCGTCCAGTCCACCGACGATGACAGTCGCATTGAAGGCGAAGTAGCGGCGAGGATTGATCAACCGTTCGCAGCGGTCGCCGAACTTGTCGGTTCCGTGGAAGCTTGGTGCAAGTTGGCGTTCCTGCATATCAATATCAAAGCCTGCACCCACAACGAGACCTCCCTGCGCCTGTACGCGGGCCGCAAGCATTTCGAAACACCGGAAGAGGCGAGCGCTCTGGATCTCGAATTTCAGGTTAAAGACCAATCTGATGATCTACTGGCCGTCGTCCTGCGGGGAGATGAAGGGCCACACGGCACTCACGACTTCATGATGGGCCTGGTGGCAGTGCCGCTTGACGAGGAAACAACCCTGCTTGAGATGCAGTATTCGCTCGGCATCGGGACAGCCGCCCGGATGGCTATGGAACTCTACCTGAGCACAATGGGCCGGCATCGAATTGGTTTCACGCGCGACGACGAAGGCGAATTTATTGGCGGTCTGCAAGGCGTAATCGAACGCAACGTGATGCGCTTCTACCTCGCCCTGCAAGCACTGCTCGACACGCGCGACAAACCGCAAGAGGAGCGGCTGGAGGCGCGACTCAAACGTTGGTTCGAACTGACCGACCGCTATGCCGAGCAGTTGCGCGAACTTGATCGCGAAACGTATCTGTCGCAGAAAACACGCGAGTGGAAAGAGCAGCAGGACCTGTAAACCTGCCAGCGATCCATTCCGGTGGAAGTGTGATGAGGGTCTGGATTGGTTCGCCAGACCTGCGGCCGCCCCCCTACACGCTACATCATCCGCAGGGCAAAAAGTATGGCGGCCAAAAGCAGCACGAGGCCCACCACGTCACCCGCACGCCGGACGGTCTTAAAGAATAGTTTGCCCTGCCTTTTCAAGGTTTTCTTCATAGCGGTTGTCACCGAATCAAATGATCTCAAACCTTTCCGAATAAATACTCCGCCAATCGACGCCCAGTGCCCGCAGCCCCAATTCCGCCGCATCCATCATCGGTTCGGGGCCGCAAAGATAGTAGCAGAACGCCTCCGGCTTGTCGGGCAGGTGCCGTTTAAGTAATTCCTGGTCGACCCGTCCGGTTTCCCCCTTCCAGTCAGGATGCGGTTCTTCCAGCACATGCACGAGCTTCAGGTTGATCACTTTGGCCAACTGATCCAGCTCCTCCCGGAATGTGACGACGTCCCATGCGGGATTGGCATAGATCAGGATGGCCTGTCTAGTATCCGCTTGCCGGGCCATCGTTCGGAGCATACTCATGGCCGGCGTAATCCCAATACCTCCCATGACCAGAAAGAGATGCTTCTCTTGCTCCACCGTAAAGGAACCCATCGGCCCCTCCAAAAACGCCTTCGTCCCGGGTTCAATCTTCTCCCAACGGGAGGTGAAGTCGCCGGCGGCCTTAGCGGTAAGCAACAGCGTGCGGTCGTCACTGGCTGAGGCAATCGAGAACGGATGCTGCTGCATTGAGAATGGCGTTGGGCCAATGGTGATCCAGACAAACTGGCCGCTGGCGAAAGCCATGCCGTCATGTCCACAGGCGACCAGATGCAGCGTCCAGCAATCGTCGCGTTCGGGAGTAACTTTTACAATCTCCCACGGCCTGGATTTGCTGCGCCAAGGCCGGATGAACCGCGTGTGTACAACGAGGTAACCCAGACCGACGAACACCAGCAACAGCAGTCCCTGTTGCCAGTATGCCGCCAAATAGTGCGCCACCTGAATACTATGCGCCACGCCCACAACCAGCACGCCCAACGCCAAGATCCCGTGCAGGAGCCGCCATCGCTCATAACTCAGGCCGAAGTCTAACCGCCACAAACTGGAGGCCAACAGCAGGACCAAGGCGATCGATGCGCCGGACAGTGCTACTGCCCTAGGCAGATTCACGCGCGGATCGAAATAGGACAAGAAATCAGGATCAGCAAGCAGG
>SLAD01000322.1 GCA_007126995.1 Kiritimatiellia bacterium
GTTCTGTCTCGGACAGATCCTGCTGGCCTGCAAAGGTTATTTTCGCAACACGCATGACTGCCGCACCCCGGCACACAACATCAATCGCACTGCCTTTCGCGGACCCGGCGCATACGGCGAAACCGTGGCCCTGATCGGCGCCGGCCAGATTGGCCGCAAGCTGATCGAGCTGATGAAGCCCTTCCATCTGCGCTTGCTGGTTGTGGACCCGTATCTTTCGGAAACGGAGGCGCAGGAACTGGGCGTCACACGGGCCAGCTTGGAGGAAGCCTTTGCCCAGGCGTATATCGTCAGCAATCATCTCCCGAACCTGCCCGACCTCGAGCGCGTTTTAGACGGAAAATTGTTCAGCGCCATGCGGCCCGATGCCACGTTTATCAATACGGGCCGGGGACAACAGGTAAACGAGGAAGAACTGATTGAGGTGTTGAGACAACGGCCGGACCTGATGGCCCTGCTGGACGTCACGTTTCCCGAACCCAGCCCCGCGGATTCACCATTCTACACACTGCCGAATGTGCTGTTGAGCAGTCACCTCGCCGGCGCCCACGATGACGAATGGTTGCGCATGGCCGACACGGTCATCGAGGAATTCGTCCGCTGGCAAAACGGCGATCCCCTGCGCCACGCGGTTAACCTCGACACGCTCGATCGAATGGCGTGATACGGCTTTTTTTCAGGCGCGGGCCGACGCACGAGTCAGGCGTCGATGGCGCGCGGGCGTAATGCCGGTGTATGTACGGAATTGCCGCGTGAAGTAACTCTGGTCATAGAATCCCACCTCAACGGCGATCTCGGCCAAGTCCATCGACGTCTCCTCCAGTAAGCGGCGAGCCTCCTTGACGCGCAAATAGTGAATATGCCGCTTCAACGACTTTCCGGTTTGTTCTTTGATTAAATGCGCGATGCGATACGTACTCAACCCGGTTTCCCGCGCAACATCGTCCAGCGTAAGCGCATCCCGGTAATGCAAGGAAACATAGTGCATCGCACGAGCCACATGTTGGTTCGACTTGCCGTAACCGATCGCGTAGATCTGATCCATGAAATCATCCAACGCCTGTCGCAGCACCGCCGCCAGCGTCTCGAAGTCCTCCACCTCAATGATGCGCGCCATCCACGCGTGGTTCTTCTCCATGATCGGCTCCAACTCCGGACTATCCTCCACAGCCCGGCGCACCAAGTACCCCATCAACTCAATCATCAAGGCACGAATCACCGTGAGATTCGCCGAGCGCAAAAAAACGCGCCCCAGCATTTGATTCAAAATGCGCCGCGCGCCTTTCTTGTCCCCCGCGCGGATTAAGGACAACAACAATTGCTCCTCATCCATCGAGGAGGTCCTATCGTCCGCACGTTTGCGGCGATGAATCTCCTCGGCGATCTGCCGCTGCTGTAGACTGCGCTCGCGCTGCTCGTCCAACAAAGTCGGCTTCAACCCCGACACATCGTAGACCAAACGATAGAGGTACTCCGCCGCCTCGCGGCAGCGGGACGGCGGCCATACCGGCAATGAGCCGAGATATTCGCGCGCCCGGCCAACGGTGGCGCCGTGTTGCACCAAATGCTCGATCGACTCCTGCCCATCGTCCCCCGCCTCCTCCGTGAGCACCTCACCGCCGATCACGCCGCCGATCAAACGATATCCATCCACCACCGGCACCATCCAGGACGTCACGCCCGGGGTCACAAAAAATAGATATGAATCGCCCCATCGAACTGATTCCTGCAACGCATGAACCCGCGCGCGCTTCACCATGGCTAAGCGATCCACGACGCCCACAGCGCTATCCAGCAATGCCCCGTCCGCATCGACAAAACGCAACCGCACCCCATACCGCGCACGATAATCCCGCGCGATCAGCGATTGCGCCCGCTTTGACAATTTAATCATACCACATCCACCAGTTTAGGCGATATTATGGCATTAAAATCGCCCAATGCAGCAATATTATACTATTTTTCAGCCGCTACCTCCTATCCCGCAACGGGGTGAATACATCATGATATGCGGCATCATCAGATTCAGTTAACCATTCAATCCGGAGGTGTAGTATGCCGAGAATCGATGAAATCTATGAGGCCGTTAGCAAGGGGAACCGAAAGGTTGTGGCCGAAAAAGTGCAGGCGTTCGTCGACGCAGATGGCGACGTGGTGGATTTGCTGAATGAAACCATGATCCCCGCCATGCGCGACATCGGCGACAAGTTCTCCCGCAACGAGGTCTATGTCCCCGAAATGCTCATCGCGGCGCGCGCCATGCAAGCCGGATTGAACATCATTGAGCCGTTGCTGGCTGCCAAAGGTCACAAGGCCCGGGCGCGCGTCGCAATCGGAACAGTGAAAGGCGACCTACACGACATCGGCAAAAACCTGGTGGCAATGATGCTCAAGGGCGCGGGCTACGAGGTCGACGACCTGGGCGTGGATTGTCCCGTGGAGAAATACGAAGAGGCCGTCCAGAATGGCGCCAGTGTGATCTGCTTGAGCGCGCTGTTGACGACGACCATGCCGTACATGAAGCAAGTGGTCGACCACTTCAAGGGCCGCGATGACGTGAAGATTCTCATCGGCGGGGCCCCGGTGACCAAAGAATACGCCAACGAGATCGGCGCGCAAGGCTACGGATCGGACGCCAATGACGCCGTACGCGCCCTCGAGCAGATACTGTCCGCTGCGTGATGTGACTTCATGCCCCTGACCCTCCATACGGATACCGGCGCGCATAACGCCGCGTGGAGGTCGGACGAGAAATTGACTGAAGCGGCCGCCGCCGCCGGCATTGCGCTAAACACGCGATGCGCCGGAAACGGTGTGTGCGGCGGCTGTGCGGTCAAGCTCGGGCCGGGCCGGTACCGTGTGAATGGGCGCCCCGTCACCGTTGAAGAAGGAAGCTACCAAACCGCGCTCGCCTGCCAAACGGATGTTTTGGAAGACGGCGCCCAGGTGACCTTCCCGCGCACGTCCGTGCTGGAACGGGAGGCGGTGATCGATGACGCCTTCTCCCTGCCCCACTTGGCCAAGCGGCGTGACGCCGCCGCGCCGCATCCGGATGTGAAACCGGGCGCAACCGGACTGGCGGTGGACATCGGGACCACAACCGTGGCCGTGCTCCTTATCGACCTGACAACGGGCGACGTTTTGGCCAAGGCCTCAATGTACAACCAGCAAATTCGCAAGGCGGACGACGTGGCTTCCCGAATCTCCTACGGCCGCAGCGAGAGGGAGATTGCAGAGCTACAAGCGCTTGTCGCCAAGGAGACCATCGACCCGCTTGCTTCGCGATGCTGCGCCGAGGCCCGCCGCAATCCGGAAGAGATCACGCGCGTCATGGTCTCGGGCAATACTGTCATGACCCACCTGTTCTTCGGTTTGTCGCCCGCAAGTATCGGCGTCCTACCTTTCACGCCGTTGACACGCGTCTACGAGCCGGTCAGCGCCCCGGAGCTGGGCCTGTTCACCGCACCGGACGCTATCGCGGAAGCCGTGCCGTCCATCGCCGGCTATGTCGGGGGTGATATCGTGTCCGATATCTACCTCACCGGCTTGCACGAACCGAGTGAAGCCACGCTGATGATCGACGTCGGCACCAACGGCGAAATGGTGTTCCGGGACGGTGACCGCATAGCGGCGTGCGCCACCGCCGCCGGTCCCGCGTTTGAGGGCTATGGGCTGGCCCACGGCTGTCGCGCGGCCACGGGAGCCATAGAGCGTATTACATTCGACGACGCACTCAACATGCAGGTCAAGGTCATTGGCCATGTCAAACCAACCGGCCTGTGCGGCAGCGCGATCATTGATTTCATCGCCGACGGATTGCGCTGCGGGTTAATCAATGAAATGGGCCGCTACGACATCGACCAGCTCAAATCGTCCGGACGCTACCTGTTCGATTCCGCGCTCTGCGGCGACTCGCAAGCCTGCATCATCGTGCCGGCCGATGAAGTCGGCATTCAAGGCCCGATCTTCGTCACTGAACAGGATATCGCTCAAGTCCTCAAAGCCAAAGCCGCGATCTATGCCGGCCTGACCACCATGCTGGAAACGCTGGGAATCACACCGCGCATGCTGCGGCGCATCTATCTGGCCGGCGGTTTCGCGCGGCACATCTCGCTAGTCAACGCCGTCACCATCGGCCTCTTTCCCGATATCCCGCTGGACCGTTACGAGATCGTCGGCAACGGCTCCCTCGCCGGCGCGTATCTGGCCTTACTCGATACCCGCGTCACCCCGGCGTTCCAACGCATTATTGATCAACCCGAGGTCGTCGAGCTGAATTTGATCCCCACCTTCGAATCCAATTTCATCGACGCCCTCGCGCTGCCCCATCTTAACGAATCCCTATTTCCAAGCGTTAACCCCAAGACCACCACTGCACAAGGAATCAGTACATGAAGCGAACGTTCTACCTCGATCTAGCCCACTCCAGACTCCGCATGCCCATCGGCACCCACTTGGTGTTGGCCGAACAACCGGATCACGATGCCTGCCTCGAGGACGGCGAAAAGCTGGGTCAGGTGATGATTGAAACCGCGCGCCGCTTCAAGACCCCGTTGGCCTTTCCATTGATGGACCTGATGGTGGAAAAGCAGCAGATGCTCTCCATGCTGGATATCCCCGCCGACCAAGCCGACACCTTCCACTTCTCCCCCGGCCCGGATCCCGACGCCCTCGACCGCGTGCGCGCGGCCATCAGCCGCCCGGTCATTCCCCGTCTGGCCGTCTATGCCGATGCCATACGCCATGTCGCGAAGGAGCCGGACATTCTGCCCCTCGGCATGGCCATCGGGCCCTTTTCGTTGATGACCAAGCTGCTCGCCGACCCCATCACCGGCTTGTATCTCGCCGGTACCGGGCTCACCCGGGACGAGGATGAAGAGGTGGCCGCCATCGAGGATTGTGTCGCGCTGGCCACCGAAGTCATCGAACGCTCCCTGAAACTCCAACTGGAAGCGGGCGCCAAGGCCATTTGCCTGTGCGAACCAGCCGCCAACCTCGTCTACCTGTCCCCGCACCAGCTCGCCCAAGGGGCCGACACTTTTGAGCGCTTTGTGATGCAACCCAACCAGCGCCTACGCCAGGTGTTGGCTGACCACGATGCCGACTTGATATTCCACGATTGTGGCGAACTGACCGACGATATGGTGCGCGCCTTCTGCACCCTCAACCCGTCGATCTTGAGTCTGGGCAGTTCGCGCCAGCTCTGGCAAGACGCCGCCATCGTCCCGAACGATATCGTGCTGTTCGGCAATCTGCCGACCAAGAAGTTCTACTCCGATGCGGAGCTGCCGGTACCGGTGGTCGAGCAAATGACCCGCGACCTCGCCACTCGCATGGCCGAAACGGAACACCCTTTCATCCTCGGAAGCGAGTGCGACGTGCTCAGCGTGCCCGGTCGCGAGCAGGCCATTATGGAAAAGGTGATGGCCTTTCTCGCCGCCTGAATCTGTCAACCAACCAAGCAACAAGGAGGAAAGCCATGAACACACCAGCCATCTCGACACTCGACGACTTCATTTATGGCAAAACCCCGAACCCGGTCGCGTGCGGGAATGGACTGGAAATCGGCGGCGGACGTGTGGTCCCCGAGCTGAATTTCACCCTCCCGCCGATGGACATCACTGATCAAACGTGGCCGGCCGTGCGCGCGGAATACGAGGACATGATCACGCGCGCCGTGCATCGTGCGGTGGAACTAGAAGCGCCGGACCTGCTGGTGGAGTTCGAGACCTTGCCGCCCATGACCATTAAGCCGGACTGGGGCCTGGAAATCACGCAAGTGCTGGCCGACGAACTGAAGCGCGCGGCCGACACGCACGGCATGCGAACGGCCTTGCGCTGCACGCCGAACGACACCCGCGAGTTCGAGCGACCGCCTCTGATGCGACGCGGCGCCTACTGGGATTCCATGCAGGATTTCTTCGCGCGGGCAGGCGATTATGGCGCGGACTTGCTCTCCATCGAATCCACCGGCGGCAAGGAACTATGCGACGACGCGCTCGTCAACGCCGATCTGCGCGCAGTGGTCTTCGCGCTCGGCGTGCTGGGCTGTCGCGACATGACCTTTTTATGGGAACACATGGTCCGCGCCTGTGAAGGCACACGCGTGAAACCCGCCGGCGATTCCGCCTGCGGCTTTGCCAACACCGCGATGGTGCTCGCGGACAAGAAGATGATTCCGCGCGTGTTCGCCGCCGTCGTGCGCGTGGTGGCGGTGCCCCGCGCGCTGGCCGCATTCGAGGCGGGCGCGGTGGGGCCGAGCAAGGACTGCGCCTACGAAGGCCCCTATCTCAAGGCCATCAAGGGCGTGCCCATCTCGATGGAAGGCAGGTCCGCCGCATGCGCCCACTTCAGCCCCGTTGGCAACATCAGTCAAGCGGTCTGCGATTGTTGGTCCAACGAGTCGGTGCAGAACGTGCAATTGCTGAGCGGCAAAGCGCCGGTGGTCTCCGTTGAACAGTTGATCTATGATTGTCGCTTGATGAACACGGCGCGCGCGTCCTCAGAGGAAGACGCCCGCCGTCTGCGCGACTGGCTGACCGATTCCGATGCCGCACTGGACCCGCAGGCGTATGTCTTGCGTCCCGACGTCGTGCTGCGCATATCGGAGAGACTGGCTTCCGCCCCGACGCCCTACGCGCAAACGCGTCTGGCCGCACAATGCACCATCGAGGAATTGCGGCGCGGATACGAAGCGGGCGAGGTGAAGCTCAGCGAACGTGAGGCTCCGTGGCTGGACATGATGGAAATGGCCTTGGAGGAAATCCCGGAGGACGAAGGCGCGCTGATTGAGATCATGCGCCCGGAAGTGGATGCCAAGATTTGCGATCTGCGGGAGTATGGGATTTAAATCCAACAACTCGATCCCCTGCCAGATCATTGCTGGGCCGCTTGGCATCGGAAAAACCACCGCAATCCTTGCCTACCTGAAGAGGCAACAGGGCCGGGGACGTATCGCGGTGCTGGTCAATGATTTTGGCAAACTGGGTATCGACGACAAGGTGTTGCGGCATGCCCCAACTGCAGCGGACACGCCACGCATTGTCGCCGTCCCCGGCGGCTGCTTGTGTTGCACGGCATCGGTCTACTTCGAACAGGGGCTACGCGCCCTGGCGGACCGCAATGACGTGGACCGCATCTTCATCGAGCCCAGCGGCGTGGTGTTGCTGTCACAACTCAAAGCGGAGCTGCGCCGCAGCATGGTTCATCTCCCGCTCGTGTTGGGCGCCACCATCACCCTGCTTTCGCCTGCGCGAGTGAAGGAAGCACATTACAAAGCCCTCCCCTTCTTCACGCAACTGGTGGACGAAGCCGATTATCTGGTCGCCAACTATTCCGATCGCGCCACGCCGGAAGCCATCGCACAGTTCAAGAAATGGACCGCTCGTCTCTCCCCGCCGAAAC
>SLAD01000091.1 GCA_007126995.1 Kiritimatiellia bacterium
AGAAGCCCGCCTGGAACTCGGATTTGATATTTAGACGAATCAAACAAGCACGAAGGAGAATGTGAATGAGTACATCGCAAACCTATTTCAAAATCAGCAATCTGCATGCGGAAACGGAAGGCATTCCGATTCTGAAGGGGCTGGATCTATCCATCGAGAAGGGTGAGACGCATGCCTTGATGGGGCCGAACGGCTCGGGCAAGAGCACCTTGGCGAACGTCATCATGGGGCATCCGGCGTATGAGGTTACCGAGGGTGAAATCATCTTCATGGACCAGAATGTGCTCGAACTGGACCCGGAAGAGCGCGCACAGGCGGGACTCTTTTTAGCCTTTCAATATCCCGTCGCGATCCCCGGGGTCAGCGTCGCGAAATTCCTCAAGAGCGCGCATGACGCCTGTCATCCTGAGGCGAAGGCAAAGTCTTCGGAATTCCTCAAAGAGTTGCGCCAGAACATTAAATATCTGGAAGTTGATGATTCCTTTATTAACCGCTATCTCAACGACGGCTTCTCTGGCGGCGAAAAGAAGCGCATGGAGATTCTCCAGATGCTGACGCTGAAACCGAAGTTCGCGGTGATGGACGAAACCGATTCCGGGCTGGATATCGACGCCTTGAAAGTCGTCTCCAAGGGTGTCAACAAGTTGGCCGGGCCCGATTTCGGCCTGCTCGTCATCACGCATTACGAGCGCATTTTGCGCTACATTCATCCTGATCACCTGCACATTCTAATCGATGGCAAAATCGTGCACTCTGGTGGACCCGACCTCGTCAAGAAACTGGAGGAGAGCGGTTACGACTGGGTGCGCGAAGAGTTTGGGCAAGAAGTACTTGTAGGCTAATCACGAAAGAGGTTGAACCGATGAGCAGTGAATCCACCGCCATATTAGATGACTACAAATACGGCTTCTACACGGATATCGAAACGGATTCCGTGCCAAAGGGGCTAAACGAAGACGTCATTCGCATTATTTCCGAGAAGAAACAAGAACCGGAATGGATGCTGGAGTGGCGCCTGAAAGCCTATCGCTGGTGGCTGAAACAGCAGGAACCGAAATGGGCACACTTGGAATACCCTCCCGTGGATTTTCAGGACATTTGCTACTATTCGGCACCGAAGAAGCAAAGTGAAAATCCCGATGAAATCGATGAGGAATTGGCCGCCACCTTCGAGAAACTCGGGGTGCCGGTGCATGAGCGGAACCGGCTAGCCGGCGTCGCGGTCGATGCCGTATTCGACAGTGTATCGGTGGCTACGACGCATCGCGACCTGTTGGAGGAAAAGGGCATCATATTCTGTTCCATTTCCGAGGCGATTCGGGAGCATCCCGAGTTGGTGAAGAAGTATCTAGGTACCGTCGTGCCGTATACCGATAATTATTATGCTTCACTGAACTCGGCGGTCTTCACCGATGGTTCCTTCTGCTATATCCCGAAGGGCGTCCGCTGTCCGGTTGATCTGTCCACGTATTTCCGCATCAACGCATTGGATACCGGGCAATTTGAGCGCACCTTGATCGTCGCCGAGGAAAGCTCCTACGTATCCTATCTGGAAGGCTGTACGGCGCCGTCCCGCGATCGTAACCAGTTGCACGCGGCGGTCGTCGAATTGATCGCACTCGATGATGCCGAGATCAAATATGCTACCGTGCAAAATTGGTACGCGGGCGACAAAGAAGGTAAGGGTGGCATCTACAACTTCGTCACCAAACGCGGGCACTGTCGCGGCAAAAACGCGAAGATCTCCTGGACGCAGGTGGAAGCTGGCTCCGCGATCACATGGAAATATCCCAGCGTGATCATGGAGGGCGACAACTCGTCCGGTGCCTTCTATTCCGTTGCGGTCACGACGAATAAGATGCAGGCCGATACCGGCACCAAAATGATTCATGTCGGCAACAACACCAAGAGCACGATCGTCTCGAAGGGAATCTCCGCCGGGAAATCGATCAATAGTTATCGCGGACTCGTGCAGGTGATGCCCGACGCCGCGAACTGTCGCAACTATTCCAATTGTGACTCGATGCTGATTGGCGGCGAGTGCAGCGCCAATACGTTCCCGTACATTGAGTCCGAGAACAGCTCGGCGGTAATCGAGCACGAAGCGACCACCTCACGGGTCAGCGAAGATCAAATCTTCTACCTGAAGAGTCGTGGACTCAGTGAAGAGGACGCAATCTCCATGGTTGTGAACGGATTTGCACGTGAAGTATTTAAGCAATTGCCACTCGAGTTCTCCGTCGAGGCAATCAAACTACTCGAGATGAAGCTCGAAGGCAGCATTGGCTAGGAAGGAATGACGTACGATGTCTGAAGCACTACTGGAAGCCCAAGCCGTGGATACCTTACCCGGTTTCGATGAGACGCTGTTCGCGGCGATTCAAGCCGAACCGCAACCCGAAATGTTGAAGCGCAAACGGGAAGAGGCCTTTAAGGATTACCTGCAAATCGCATCGCCCACCAACCGCGACGAGGAATGGCGACGTACCGATCCCGCCTTGTTCCCGATCGCAGAGGTGAAGCGACTCGCGACCCTGCCGCAAGTCGATGCCTTGCCGGCCGGCCCCTCGGATGATGAGTTCGATGTGGTCATCGCCGTTCAGGCCGATGGCTTCGCCATCATGCGTAACAACGATACGCCGGAGAAACTAGGCATTACCATCAGCTCGTTGGCGGAGGCCGCCGAACAGCAACCGGAGTTGGTGGAGCACTATCTACAAGGCAAGGCCTTGCCCGCCACCTCCGGCAAGTTCGAGGCCTTCAATGACGCGTTCTGGAATGTGGGTTTCTTTGTCCACATTCCCGAGAAGGTGGAATGGGAACGGGGATTGCTGATTCGATACCACATCACGGAGCCCGACAGTCTGTTGGCCCCGCGGTTGGTGGTCGTCGCCGGTCGCAACAGCCGGGCGGTCATCGCTGAACACCTTGAGTCTGCTGACGATATCCGCTTTGTTGCCGTGCCGGAGCGCGAACTCTACGTTGATGAAAGCGCCAACTTCAAGCTGGTGAGTCTGCAAGAGTGGGGCGCCCAGTCCTATCAAATCACGAATGACTGGGGCTTGGTCCAGCGCGATGCCAATCTGAACTGGATCACGCTCAACTTTGGCACCACCCGCAGCAAAATGAAATTCGGCAGCGATGTGGCCGGGCCGGGGTCGGCGGCGGACATGGATGGCATCTTTTTCGCGTCGGGTGATCAGCACATGGATCAGCGCACCTTGCAGATTCATTCTTCGCCGGACACCTATAGCCGCTTGCTCTACAAGGGCGCGGTGAAGGATATCGGGCGGTCGGTCTATCAAGGCCTGATTATCGCGAGACCCGGCGCCATCCGCGTAGATGCGTATCAAACCAACAACAATCTCGTGCTCGATAACGGCGCCCGCGCCGATTCCATCCCCGGTCTGTTGATCGATGCCGATGACCTCAAGTGCAGCCATGGTTCAACCATTGGCAATCTTGACCCGGAACAACTATTTTATCTGCGCTCACGCGGATTGGACGAGGAAGCGGCGCGGCGGGCACTGATCCTCGGCTTTTTCGAAGAGGTCATTGATCGCATACCTCAAGCCTTTATCCGGGATATCGTACACCGCAACATCGAAGCGAAAATGGAGTCCTGAGCGCTATGTCCTTCTTCAAAAAACCTGCAACCTGGCGTGAGGCGGGATCCGAAGCTGAATTCGATTCGTCGGACCGGAAGCTGGTCGATTACGGGGGCGAAAAGCAGATTGGCCTCTTTAAAGTCGACGGCGACTATTTCGCCATCAGCGCTTGGTGCAGCCATCAGAAAACGTCGATGGTGCATGGCGATCTTGAAGGACACGAACTGATGTGTCCTTTACATGGTGCGCGTTTTGACATTAGATCAGGAAAGAACTTAAGTATGCCCGCCGTGCGGCCTGTGGATAGTTATCCCGTCAAGGTCGAAGACGGCAAGATCTGGATCAAAGTGTAGAGCATAACCATATGGCTGACGCCCCTTTCGATGTCGCGAAGATTCGTCAGGATTTCCCCATCCTGCAACAAAAGATTTACGACGATAAACCGTTGACCTACTTGGATAACGCGGCAACGTCGCAGAAGCCGCAACTCGTTATCGATGCGCTGGTTGAGTATTACTCGCGCTATAACGCGAACGTCCACCGCGCACTTCATTACCTTGGCGAGCAGGCCACTTCCCGATACGAGGGTGTGCGCGAGAAGGTCGCCTCCTTCATCGGCGCCGCATCGCCGGAATCCATTCTCTTCACCCGTGGCACGACCGAAAGCGTTAACTTGGTCGCCTACACCTGGGCGCAGGAACGGATTCAAGAGGGGGACGAGATCATCGCCACCGGCATGGAGCATCACAGCAATCTCGTGCCGTGGCAGCTCTGCGCCGAACGCACCGGTGCCAAGCTCAAGCTGATTCCGGTATTTGCGGACGGCACCCTGGACCTGTTTGCGCTGCGGGGCATGCTGTCGGACCGGACCCGCCTGGTGACCGTCACCCATATGTCGAACGTGTTGGGGACGGTCAATGACGTAGCGGAAATCGTCCGTCTAGCGCGCGGGATGGGAGCAGCAGTCTTGGTCGATGCCGCCCAGAGTGTGCCACATATGCCGGTCAACATGAAGGAGCTGGATGTCGACTTCCTGGCGTTCTCTGGGCACAAATGTTGCGGTCCAACTGGAGTCGGGGTGCTGGCCGTCAAGCCGGAGCAGTTCGAGCATATGCCGCCCTTTATGGGCGGTGGCGAAATGATCAGTCGGGTCAAAGATCTGCAGTCGACTTGGGCCGACGTGCCCTACAAGTTCGAGGCGGGCACGCCCAACATCGCGGATGTGATCGCGTTGGGGGTAGCGCTGGATTATCTCTCCGGCGTGGGCATGGAGAAGATTCAGGCGTATGAGAAGCAGTTGACCGAGTACCTGATCCAGCAATTACAGTCTATTCAGGGCCTGCGAATCTTCGGTTACGCCAAAGAACGGGGTGGGGCCGTTTCATTTGCCCTGGATAAGGTGCACCCGCATGATTTGTCGCAGTACGTCGATCAGCAGGGCATCGCCATCCGGGCCGGCCATCTTTGTGCCCAGCCGTTGATGCGAAGATTAGGGGTCACGGCGGTCAGCCGGGCCAGCGTCTATTTCTACAACACGACCGAGGAAATTGATCGCCTCAAAGAGTCGATCGTCAAGGCGCAGCAGTTCTTCGATCATGGATGACATGGAGCAGCTCTACCAGGAAATCATCCTGGACCATTACAAGCATCCGCGCAACAAGACCGCATTGCGCGCCGAGGAAGTGCAGGCGGATGAAGAAAACCCCATGTGCGGCGATCAAATTCAGCTTGCGATTGAGGTCGATGACGATGTCGTTCAGCGGATTCGATTCGACGGCAAAGGCTGCGCCATCAGCCAGGCCTCCGCATCCATCATGACGGAACAGTTACAAGGCAAGTCCGTTGCGGAAGCCAAGGCGTTGATCGAGCAGTTTGTGGCCATGATGCGGGGTGAACGAGGCATCGAGCCAGGTGACAACGAAGAATGGTTGTCACTGAGTGGTGTGCGGAAATTCCCGTTACGCGTCAAATGCGCCACCTTAAGCTGGCGCGGTATGCAGAAAGTGCTCGCTGATCGCTGATTCGAGATCAAGACTGAGCGGACGCGTCCTTTGCGGGTGCCGGTTCGGTGGCTGGGCTGAGTTTGGCAAACAGTCTTTGTTTCAACGTGTCCACCTGATCCCCGGCATCGGCGCTGATGCTCAGCGGATCGAGGCCGGTTGCGCGCTTAAACTCGGCCAGGTGGTCGGGGGCTTCGGGTAAATCCATCTTATTCGCAACAATCATATGCGGGCGTTCGCCTAATTCCGGATTGTATTCCGTTAATTCATACAGCAGGCCGCGATAGTCGTCGGTCGGGTTGCGACCATCTACGCCGGCCATGTCGATGACCCAAATCAGAAACTGGGTACGTTCGATGTGACGCAAGAAATCGTGTCCGAGCCCGGCGCCGTCGTGGGCCCCGTCAATCAGTCCGGGGATATCCGCAATCTTGAGGGTGCGATAGTCTGCGTCCACCAGCGTGCCGATCACCGGATTGAGCGTCGTAAAAGGGTAGGGGGCCACCTTCGGTTGGGCGTTGGTGAGGCGACGCAGCAGGGTGGACTTGCCCGCGTTAGGGTAGCCGACCAAGCCGATATCGGCGACGAGCTTGAGTTCGAGCGTGACGGTGCGCTTTTCGCCTTCCGTGCCCGGCGTGAATTCCCGAGGCGCCTGATGCGACGAGGTGGCGAAATGGGTGTTGCCCAGCCCACCCCGGCCACCTTTGGCGATGCATAGGCGGTCGCCCTCGTGGATGACCTCGCCCAGACGCAATCCGGTTTCATGATCCAGTGCGACCGTGCCGCAGGGCACCTTCAAGATCAGGTCATCCCCGTTACGTCCGTGACGATCCTTGTTTTGGCCCGCTCCGCCCGGCTCGGCCTTTTGGTGGGGGCGATAATACAAGTCCAGTAATGAATCGGCATGCGGTGATGCCTCAATAAAGACCGATCCGCCGTGGCCACCGTCGCCACCGGACGGGCCGCCACGTGGAACGTATTTCTCGCGTCGGAACGCGGCACACCCGTCGCCACCGTTGCCGGCGGTGACATACAGTCGCACGCGATCTTTGAACGTGATGGTCTTCATGCCGATGAAAAAGGCGAGCCCGAAAGCTCGCCTTCAAAGGTTTGAGTTGAAAGGGTGTTACGCCACCGCTTCTTCGCGCACGTTGATGCGTTTGCCGTTTTTGTCGAACTCAACCACACCGTTTTTCAGGGCGAAGAGCGTGAAATCGCGACCCATACCGACATTCGCGCCGGCCACGAATTTCGTGCCCAACTGGCGCACCAAGATGCTGCCCGCCGTGACGGCCTGACCGCCAAAGCGCTTCACACCACGGCGTTGCCCGCGACTGTCGCGTCCGTTCTTACTGGTCCCTTGTCCTTTTTTATGTGCCATTTTACACCTCCGCCGTTTCTGCTTCAGCCGGAGTAGCTGCCGGAGCGGCTTCCGATGCCGATAATGATACTACTTTCACCCGCGTCAATTCCTGACGATGTCCAATCTTACGCTTGTACCCTTTGCGCCGCTTCTTCTTGAACGAAACGACCTTGGGGCCGCGCAAGTGTTCCACAATCTCCACCGTAATGGCGGCGCCGTCAACTGTGGGCGTGCCGACGGTCAGCGCGCTGCCATCGGATACGGCCAACACGCGATCCAATTGCACTTTGGCGCCGGCTTCATCCGCCAAGCGTTCAATTTCCAGCGTGGCGCCTTCGCTGACGCGATACTGCTTACCGCCGGTTTCTATAACTGCATATGCTTCCATAACTTATCCCAAAAA
>SLAD01000241.1 GCA_007126995.1 Kiritimatiellia bacterium
GGATTCAGGAGAGACCAAGGGGCAGCGCTGAAACCACGCACGTACGCCCCTTGCTCAAGTCAGGCAGGAATGCCTGACTTACGGTTTTTTGCGCAAATGCACAAAATCAGAGATGCGCCCGTGAGGCACTTGAGAAATGAGAAACGTGCATAAAAAACAAGAAGTTGAGGGATTGTAGTACGGATACGGGAGCTGCTTTGTGCCACGGTGCGAAGAACGTCTCTAGTGTTCGCGAACAATTCCTTCCCTTTACCCGGCGTCGCAGAGCTCCGCCCTCCCGCTTTTGTCAGCGGCGAATCCCGCAGTCGCGGGATGAGCCGCGATCCAGAACAGGACGCCATGACGCGAATGGCTGACCGATTCCGTGCGCCAGTTGACAGTACGCCCCCCCTTCCTATACGCTCCGCGCCCCAATCCTATGGACACCAAACAACGCACTGCAGAAATTAATCGCCGCCGCACCTTTGCCATCATCTCGCATCCGGATGCCGGCAAAACCACGCTGACGGAGAAGCTCCTCCTGTACGGGGGCGCGATTCAATTGGCGGGATCGGTGCGGGCGCGCCGCAACCAGCGCACCACGACGTCGGATTGGATGGAACTTGAAAAGGAACGCGGCATCTCGGTCTCGTCCACCTTGCTGCAATTCGATTACCGCGACTGCGTGATTAACCTGCTGGATACGCCGGGCCACAAGGATTTCAGCGAGGACACCTATCGCGTGCTGACCGCGGTGGACAGCGTGATCATGGTGATCGACGCGGCGAAAGGCATCGAGGAGCGCACGCGGAAACTATTCGAAATCTGTCGCTTGCGCGGGATCCCGATCTTCACCTTTATGAATAAGCTGGATCGGCCGGCCCAGGATCCATTGGCGCTGATCGACGAACTCGAACGCGTCCTCGGCATCGGCGCGTTCCCGGTCACGTGGCCGTTGGGCAGTGGCAACGAGTTCCGCGGCGTCTATGACCGCCTTAAGAAACAGCTTCATCTGTTTGATCGCACGGAGCATGGCGCGTATCGGGCGCCCGCCAAGTTGAGCGGGATGCATGACCCGCAAATCCGGGAACATTTCCGGCCGGAGGTCTACGATGCCTGGCTGGAGGAACTTGAAATGCTCGGGGCCGCCGGTGAAGCGTGGGATGAAGAGCACGTCATGGCGGGCCAGATCACGCCGGTATTTTTTGGCAGCGGCATCACCAATTTTGGCGTCCAGTTGTTGCTCGACTATTTCGTGGAGCATGGCGCGCCACCGCAAGCACGTTATTCCGGCGACGAGCTGATCCCCACCACCCATCCGGACTTTTCCGGATTTGTCTTCAAGGTGCAGGCGAACATGAACCCGCGTCATCGCGACCGGCTGACCTTTGTGCGCGTTTGTTCCGGCTTATTTGAAAAGGACATGGTCGTGAACGACCCCGCAGGCGGGAAACCGATTCGCTTGTCCTATACCCAGAAACTCTTCGGCCAGGAGCGGGAATCGGTTGATGTGGCGTATCCGGGCGATATTGTCGGGTTGGTGATGCACCGCTCCTTTCGAATCGGCGACACGCTGACCACGAATCCGGCGATTGTGTACGACGAGATTCCGCGTTTTCCGCCGGAGGCGTTTGCGTTTATTCGACCGGTCGGCACCGGCAAAATGAAGCAGTTCCAATCCGGACTGGGCCAACTGATGGACGAAGGCGTCATCCAGTCGTTCACGTTGCTGGACGATGGCGGCGGCACGCCGCTACTCGGAGCGGTCGGCCAATTGCAATTCGAGGTCGTGCTGTACCGGCTGGAGAACGAGTATGGCGCCGATGCCCGGCTTGAGCCGGCGCCCTATCAACAGATTCGCTGGTTCGACTTGGACTTCGACCGCAGCGCGTTTGCGGGCAAGTTTCTCGGGGACGGCGTTCGTTTGGCCGAGGACGCGAGCGGGCATTTGGTCATTCTGTTCCCTGACCAGTGGAAACTCGATTATTTTGTTCGCCAGCATGAGCGCATCCCGTTGCACAAGATTTCGCCGCACGATGCCCATCCGGATCATGTTGGCTTGATGTAGGTGTACCCGGCGACCGCGCGTCGAGGACGGCATCCTGTCATTCTGTGATCTTTCCCCGAACAACATTGCCACCTATGGGGTCGATTGGTTATGGTACGTTATTGGTGAACAGGTAAAACGTGGCATTCGATGATTCCATAAACATTGACGCCGATCATGTTGATCGTTTGGCGTGTGCGAAGTGTGGCCACCACATGGACCTCAGTGGTGTCGCTCCCTTCACCCCGATCGTCTGTCCGCAATGCGACACCAAGCAGAATGCCCCGCTCCGCCTGGGCTCCTTCCTGTTGCTTGACGAGTTAGGCAAAGGTGGTATGGGCGCCGTGTACCGCGCCTATGATTCAACCCTTGGCCGCTATGTGGCGATCAAGGTCATGCAGAAGTCTTTAGCGAACGACCAATCGTTTGCAGACAACTTCATTCGCGAGGCGCGGGCGGCGGCCGCGCTCAACAACCCGCATGTCGTGCAAATCTATTCCTGCGGCCAGGAACGTGGCCAGCTCTATATCGTAATGGAGCTGGTGGATGGGGGGCGTTTGGACAAGATGATCGAGGGCGGCAAGGCACTCGATGAAGTGTTCACACTCGAAGTGGGCACCCAGGTGGCCGAGGGCCTGCTGGCCGCCAGCGATATCGGATTGATTCATGGGGATATCAAGCCGGGCAATATTCTTTTTGACAAGCAACGGCGCGCCAAAGTGGTTGATTTCGGGCTGGCCCGCTTTGCGGCGCAGCAGCACTTGGCGCCAGGCGAGATCTGGGGCACGCCCTATTACATCGCACCCGAAAAGGTGCGATCGCGACAGGAAGACCACCGCGCCGATATCTATAGCCTCGGGGCCACGCTGTATCATGTCCTGGCCGGGGCGCCGCCATTCGACGGCGAAACCGCGCGGGACGTGGTCGTCGCGCGCCTCAACAGTCCCGCCACCAATCTGTTGACCGTTCGGCCTTCGTTGCAACCCGAGACGGCTGAAGTCATCGCCCGCACGTTGGAACAGGAACCGGGCCGTCGCTATCCGACCTACAAGTCCCTGCTCGCTGACCTGGAGGAAGCCGCGCGCATTGCCCGTCAGCGGGCCGGCATGCCGCCCGCGAAGAAGAAGGCCGGGAGCAAATCGCATATGCCCGCCGTTATCGTGGCGGGAGTCGTAACGGTTGCGATGCTGGTGGGGGGCTATTTTGTCTTCCGCAGCACGGACGATCCCACTGCGCCCGCGCCGTTGCCGGCGCATCTTGTTCCCCGGGACCCGACTGATCCCGACGCGCCGGTCGCGCCCGAAACGGCCGTTGCCCCCGAGCCGGACCTCCAGTTGCCCGTCCAGCCCTTTGACGAGGACATGCAAGAGCAGTTGCGCCAAGCCGTCGAGCGCTGGGAGACCGGCGACTCCCGCGGATACAATCGCGCCATGAATGACCTTTTCCGGCAAGTGCCGCGAGTCGGCGTTGAGCGCGTCTGGGTCGGCGTCCTGCAAGGTATCCCCGCCTGGCTGGAAGGACGGGCAACCGAACTTGCGCAAAGCCTGCGCGGCACGCCCGATGCGCAATTGCGCGAACTCCCGGATAATCAAGCGCACCCCGGCGTCATGCCGCAAGAATTAAGTCGCTTTATGGTCGGCCGTACCAATCTGAATCAGCTCCGCCAAATTGCGGACGATTGGCCGGACTGGTACGGCGACCTCGTGCTTTTGTTCGAGGGCATCCATCACTACCGGGAGGGGCGGATCGACAGCGCACGAGCGGCGCTGCGCGCCTACAGCACGCTGACCCCTCAGCCGGAAGCCGCGTGGGTCTACACCTACAAGGATCTTGCCCGGCAATGGCTGGAGCCGCTGGACGATTGGGAGTCGGTCGCGCAATCGGCCCGCGATGCCGCGCCACAGGCTGCCCGCACGCAATTGCAACGCTATCGACGCGATGCGCCGCGTATACTCCACCCTGCAATCGATGCGGAGATCGCGGTGGCGGAACGTCGCGTGCGCCAAGCCGATGCAGCACGCCGCGCGCAGGAAGAGCGCGAACAGCAACAGCGCATCGAGACGGATGTGGCTCAGGTGGCTGAGATTCGCGAGCAAATCTTGCCGCTCGTGCACAGCCGTGATTTCCGGCGTGCCATGTCGCAAGCGCGGCAGTCCATGACCCGGATGGAAACAGCCGAAGGCCGAGCTGCGCTGGAGGAGTTGATTCAAGTTTACGCACGCATGGACGAGCTGCGCCGGTTTCTGATCGAATCGATATCGCAGCGCCCCGCGCCGGCCGAGTTGTCGCGGGAACTGCTCGGCCCGGTTGTCGGCGCCAGCTTGAGCGGCGGACTGCGCATCTCGCTTGGTACGCGCGGCTTCACCGCCCTCGCATGGGATCAGGTCAGTGACCGGCTGCTCGCCACGCTCACGGACTTTTATATCAGTGACCGATCTGCTGACGTGCAAGCGGAGCACTTGCTGTCGCTGGCCCTGCTATTGCATGAGAGTGGCGCGACGCGTCCCGCCCGAATCTATGCCGAGCGCGCGGTTGAACTGCAACCCGGGCTTGCATCCGAGGTCGAAGCCTGGATGCCGGACGTGAATGAATAAACGCAGGAAAGGAGCGAATCCCGATGAAAAGAGTTGGTGTAATTCTGGCGGGTTGTGGCTATTTGGATGGCGCGGAGGTGCACGAAGCCGTACTGACCCTGTTGGCGCTGGATGAAGCCGGCGTCGAGGCGGTGTGTATGGCGCCCGATATTCCGCAACGGAAAGTGGTGAACCATTTGACCGGCGAAGAGATGCCGGAATCGCGTAACGTGCTGGTGGAATCTGCGCGCATCGCCCGTGGCCAAATTCAGGCCGTCAGTGCGGTCGATCCCGCCACGCTGGACGCATTGATCCTGCCCGGCGGATTCGGCGCGGCGCTCAACCTGAGTGACTTTGCGCTGAGCGGCGCCAATCAGCAGATTGACCCGTCCGTCACAAAGATGGTAACGACGCTGCACGAGGCGGGTAAACCGATTGGCGCCATTTGTATCGCGCCCGCGATTATCGCCAAGCTGATTCCCGGCGTGAAGTTGACGATCGGGAACGATTCCGGCACCGCCAACGCATTGGAGAGCATGGGGGCCACGCACGTGAACTGTGCCGTCACCGACATGGTGGTCGACGAGGAAAAACGCGTCGTGTCCTCGCCCGCCTACATGCTGGGGCCGTGGGTGAAGGATGTTGCCGCCGGGGTGCGCGCTTGCGTGAAAGCCGTTGTGGCACAAATGGACTAACAAGGAGTAGCGAGACGAATGAAGATACATGAGTACCAAGCGAAAGAACTCTTTCGCGCCTACGGCATGCCGGTGCCGCAGGGACAACTGGCCACAACCGCGGAAGAAGTCGCCGCTGCGGCCCGCAGCATCGGCGGCACCGTCGCCGTCAAAGCGCAAGTTCATGCGGGTGGCCGCGGCAAAGCCGGCGGCATTAAGGTCGCCGAAACGGCCGAGGCGGCCGGCACCGTGGCCAAGCAGATTCTAGGCATGGACATCAAGGGCAGCACCGTCCGCAAAGTGTGGGTTGAAGCGGCCGCCGACATCGACCGCGAAGCCTATCTCGGCATCATTGTGGATCGCGCCGTAAAAGGGATAACGTTCATTTGCAGCGCCGACGGTGGAATCGATATTGAAGAAGTCGCCGCCAAAACCCCGGAACGCATTCTGCGGTTCAGCACCCTCTCGCGCACCTTCCCCGAAAGCGAAGCGGCGGAAGTGGCCGGAAAATTGTTCGAGGATGAGTCGACGGCGGATGCCGTGCTCGCGATCATGCGCGACCTCTTCAAACTTTTCGTTGAGAAGGATTGTTCACTGGCCGAAATCAACCCGCTCGTGCTGACCAGCAGCAAAGAGGTGATTGCTCTCGACGGCAAGATCAACTTCGATGACAACGCCTTGTTCCGGTTGCCGGATATCGTGGCGCTGCGGGATATGGACGAGGAGGACGTCAACGAGATCGAGGCCAAGGAAAAGGGATTGAGCTTCGTGCAGTTGGACGGGGATATTGGATGCATGGTGAACGGTGCCGGGCTCGCGATGGCCACCATGGACATGATCAAGTTCTTTGGCGGCGCGCCGGCCAACTTCCTCGACGTCGGCGGCAGTTCCAGTCCCGATAAAGTCGTCCACGCGTTCCGCCTGCTGATGGGTAATCCCAAGGTGAAGGCCATTCTGGTCAACATCTTCGGCGGCATCACGCGTTGTGACGATATCGCCCGGGGCATTCTGGAATCGTATAAGCAAATTGAGATCGGGCTGCCCATCGTGATCCGCCTCAGCGGCACGAACGCGGAGGAAGGCATGGCCATGCTGGACGGCACGCCATTGATTACGGCCGAGACCTTTGAGGACGCTGTCAAGCGGGCCATCGCGTTGGCGAAGGAGGGGAACTGATGAGTATTTTGGTGAACAAACAGACGAAACTCATTGTGCAGGGCATCACGGGGCGGGACGGCTCGTTCCATACCAAGCAGATGCTGGACTATGGCACGCAAGTGGTCGGCGGCGTGACCCCCGGCAAGGGCGGTCAAACAACGGACGATGGCTTGCCCGTATTCAATAGCGTGCAGGACGCGGTGGACACCACCGGCGCCAACGCCACCGTCATTTATGTGCCGGCCAAATTCGCGGCGGCCGCCGTGATTGAAGCCGCCGAGGCGAAGATCCCGTTGATCATTTGTATCACCGAAGGCATCCCGGTGCTGGACATGGTCGAGGTGTATCACGCGGTTCAGGCAAACGGTTGCCGTCTGATCGGGCCCAATTGTCCCGGTGTCATCTCGCCGGATGAAGCCAAGATCGGCATCATGCCGGGCGTGATTCATAAGCCGGGCCGTGTCGGCGTCATTTCGCGCAGTGGCACGCTGACGTATGAAATCGTCAATTCGCTGACCGAGCGCGGCATTGGCCAGTCCACGTGCATCGGCGTCGGTGGCGATCCGATCGTCGGATCCGGATTCCGCGATCTGTTGCCGTTGTTCGAGGAGGATCCCGACACGGAGGCCGTCGTCTTAATCGGCGAGATTGGTGGCGATGAGGAGGAGCGCACCGCCGAATATATCGGCAAGCATATCAAGAAGCCCGTGTTCGCCTACATTGTCGGGCAAACCGCGCCGGAAGGAAAACGTATGGGGCATGCCGGCGCCATCGTCTCCGGCGGCGCCGGCACGGCCGAGTCCAAGATCAAGGCGTTCGATGCGGTCGGCGTTCCCGTCGCCCGCACCATTGACGAATTGGCGGATAAGGTGGCC
>SLAD01000196.1 GCA_007126995.1 Kiritimatiellia bacterium
AAGGCCCCAGCGTACTGTTCATCGCCACTCAGCCGGTAGCAATACGCGACCACGGACAAGTTTTTGAGCATCGTGACCCAACGCACGCGCTCTTCGCGGGTGCGGGTGGGGCGATCCAGCCGGTCGATTTCCGGCATGTCATTCCACCAAGGCAACGCCATCACCCGTTCCGCCTCACGGAAAAGCAATTCGTGCCGCAACCGGGTGTCGGGATGTGTCGCCAACCGCTCGTTCCATTCCGCCCAAGTCGTTCCCGGCGGCAAGGTGCGCGGGCCTTGCAAGTCGCGCAGACGCTCCGCGGCATGGTGAATGAATTGGCGATCCCAGACAGGGGTATCTTCCGTTATGTCGAACGTGTGTGTCTCCGCCCATTGCGTGTCGGGCTGCGGCCCGTAACCAACCCGCCAGTACCACGTGCCGGTCGGCAGCGGGGCGAGGGCGTTGTAGAAATTGTAGGGCGTGTCCACGACGCGCACGCGCGGCTCCTCGAAATCCGGTGCGTCGGCGATTTCCAGCGTGAACACGGTTGGCGGAATGTCATGAATATCCGCGGCCACTGTTTCATACAGATAGGGCCAGGACAGGCGGGGCGGGTTCACGGTGGTGGCCAGTCCGTTTGCAGGGCGGCGGTTCAGCAGGGTCGCATACAACCAGCAACTGCGGAACGGCAGCACGGCATCCGGTTCCGGCACGCGATGAACGGGCTTATCCGGCTTCTCTATGATGACCGGCTCCCCGGGCTCCGTGATGACTGGCTCAGGCGGGAGACAAGAGACCGTAACGCTGACCACGAAAAGGCCCAGCGCGAGTAATCGCAGCGACTGTCTAACAAACCCGCTCATCGGATATCCGTTCTGTACTGGATAATCAGTATACTAAAGCCCATAGCATATTAACGCGTTAACGGCTACCGGCCCAACAACACCTTCCCGCGATATCGCAAAACGAACGAGTCGGCGGACCGCTCATTCACCGGCTTCGCTTCGTACCCCGCCAATTCTCCATCCTTTAACGTCGCCGACACGACCCAGCCAGCCCGGGTAATCAGGCGCTCGAACGAAACGTCCCGCCATGCCGGCGGGATGCCGGGAAACAGGGACCATTCACCTTCCCCGGTTTCCGCCAACAGCATATGATGCAGGGCGGTGCAGAAACCGCCAGCGGCCGTCACGAACGTTTCCGCGCGACCGGTGCGGCGATTCTCCCATTCATCGTAGGCGTGGTTCCCTTTATAGAAGCGGTCGGCTTGCCGCAACAGTTCCACCGCCGAGGTCGGCCCGGTGCGGCGCTGCAACTGGGAAGCAACCACGGATAACTGATGCGGAATCCAGGCGAACAAGAACACGGTCCGGGCCAGCTCATCCTCAAACGAATGCTGAAGATCGGCATCCGGTCTAAGGTGATGCAGCGGGAAGGCACCCAACGTGATGGAAGGGCAGCGCTGGTACTCCGGTTCGAGGCCGGGATCAAATGCATAGCCGCCGGTTTCTTTGCGCGGCAGCGGTAGGTCCGCGAGCACGCGTTGCGCGGACTCAACAAGGGTATCCGACGCGGTTCCGCACTCCAGCAACGCTTGCGCCACCGCCCGGATCGCCAAGACCGCTTCCGTCGGCTCGCCCGCCTGCATCGTCTCACTAAACGTCGGCCAATGTCCGGGCCGCAAACGTACCGGTGAGGCTTCGAGCGACACACAGGCCAGGAAGTATTCGAAGGTGGCGTGCAGGATGTCGACGGCCAAGGCCTGATCATCGGATCGCCGGGCATGGCGATAGTGGTTGAAGGCCTCGCAGGCGATAATGGCGCTGTTCACAAGGCAACGAATGCCTTCGCCGTCCCCGTTGATATCAGCTTGCCACGGATACAGGGCGCCGGGATAGCCGTTGCTCGCGGCGAGCTGTCGGGCGGTGGCAAGACCGCGATGGCGATAGAGCAGATGCGGGCGCGCGTCGTCCGCGCGGCCGGTTTCGAGTAACGGACGGCAAAAGTAGGTGTCGGTATCGTGAAAGCAGCCGTACCAATGCGGGTAATTGGGCTTGCTCAGTCCGGTCGGATGCGTGGGCCCCTGCCCGATGCTCTGGGCCACGTAAAAGAGCGATGCATGATAACGCTGTTGCCACAACGCTTCCGCGGCAGGCAACGATACGCTCGACCGCGACCAAAAGTTTTCCCAGCGGCGGGCCTGTTCCGCAAAGATATCCACCGGCCGATCTTCCGGCTCATGACCGGGCGGGCATACGCGCACGAAGACGCTTAAGCTTCCGTGCGCCATAAAGGCCGTGTTCCCGTCAAAGGTCGTCTGCTTGGCGCCCGGCGCTGCGATCACGACCTCATGCGGGACATACCCCTCCGCCTGCATACGACGGATAAGCGTGTCGCCTTCCACCCGCTCCTCCAACACGGCTTGCCGCAACTGAATCGCGCTATGAATGCCGGACCCGATCTTGTAAATGCCCTGCGCGCTGACATCCAAACGCGCATGTTCCTCCAACAGCCAAGCGGGCGCAAAGAGAATGTCGGTGTCCGGATCGGACACGATTTCCATGGCCATCCACGAACTGTTCTTCAGAAAAGCCACGCGCGCGTGAAAGGCGATCTTTCGTTCCGGCGTGTAGCCCGCCTCCAGCGCAGCTTCGGAGCCGGGGAATAGCGTGGCGCTGGTCTCCGCGATGCCCGAGCGCACATGCAGACGCTGCCGGATTTGATATACCTGCGGCACATGCGGCATGGCGGGATCGGCGGTATAGCGCGCATCGTTGGTCTGCAGGCCATCGCGTCCCATCCAGCATGCCTTTGCCCGGAAATAGGCGTTGCGGTAAAATACGCGCGGACGAAAGAGCGTAACCGGATACAGCAACGCGTCCGACGGATCTGCGACATTGTGTCCGCCCACGCTCGCGCTCCAGCAATCCATATTCGTGCCGGACCCGTCCAGCAAGCCGCCGAATACGCCGTTGGCCAAATAGAGGGGTTCGGCCTCATGGGTGATAAACGGATGCGTGGATTCAACTACCCAAGCAGGATCATGCATATCCGGTTGCCCTGTGTCTAAAGAACGTCCACATCATCGTCCCTTAACCCGACATCACCTCCAATGCAATTTCTAATCGGCATTGGACGTTCGCAGCAGGTTCATCATGTGGACATTAATCGCCCACTGGTCTGCAACAGGACGCTGCGTATAGGGCAGCACGGGAAGATAAGGCACCGGGCCGAACTCCGGGACGATGGTCAGAATTTCCGCGCCGGCGGCTTGATGGTGTGCAATCACCCGGTCCCAGTAAGCGCGATGCACGGCGACGGCGGGCGCCCATTCCGGCGCGCGCGGGTCGCTAACCTGCGGACCATGCGCCCAGCCGACACGGGCGTGGATGTGCGCGACATGCGGCAGCACCTTTTCTAAAAAGTCACCCTGGTCTTCCAATAACGATTCACAGACGTTGCACCAGTGCGACATATCCAGCACCAAGCGCACCTCCGGCAAGGCCTCAATCAGTTCCACGGTGCGCCACGGCGAGTGACAACAGCGGCCCCGATGGGTCTCGTGATATATCGGCACGCCCGTATCGGCGGCAACCGTCGCAGCCAATTCGAAGACCCGCCGGTTTTCGTCCAGCGTGAAACAGTCGCGCCCGGTATGGCTGTTGATGAACAAGGGTTCATACGTGGCGGCAGCGCGCAGGCGCTGCTCGTATTTTTGCAGGTGTACCGCCAAATCGCGATCAATTGTATCATGATGCTGGGTCACCACGGTCAAACCCGCGTCTTTCGCCCGGCGGACCACCTCGTCCACCGCAGGATCGGGATCGGTGACGCCCAGTTCAATCCCATCGTATCCCGCGTCCATGACCTTCTCAATAAAGGCGGACGGCGCGAGTGATTCACTTCCCCAACGTGGACATAAAAATGACAATTTCATGGCTCAGAACTCGTCAAATGCGATCATCTCAGGTTTCACGTTCAAGCCCGCGAGCATTTTGCGCGCAGCTTGAATCATCGGTTGCGGGCCGCACAAGTAAAACTCGATGCTTGCGGGATCCGGATGCTTGGAAAGATATTCATTATACAGCACCTCATGAATCCAGCCCGTATGCGATGTCCATTCATCTTCCGGCAACGGTTCCGAGAGCGCCGTCACGAAATTGAAATTAATGAACTCATGGCTTAGTCGCTCGAAGTAATCGAGGTAGTACAGCTCCTGTCGTGACCGCGCGCCGTACCAGTAGCTAACGGTGCGTCCGGTTTTGAGCGTCTCAAACAGCCAGGACAAATGGGAGCGCAGCGGCGACATCCCGGCGCCGCCGCCGAGATACACCATTTCACGGTCCGTCTCTTTTACCAGAAAATCACCAAACGGACCGGTCGCCGTAATCTCGTCGCCGGGTTTGAGGCGCCACATGTAGGATGACCCCACACCCGCATTGCAGTCCTGCCCACGCGGCGGCGCGGCAATCCGCACGTTCAGTCGAATCATGTCGTCCACAGCCGGATTGCAGCATAATGAATAGTTGCGCCGCACTTCGGTGTGATTCTCAGCGGCGTTGTCAAAGACGTGATTCGCCTTCCAGACCTCCGCGAAGGGCGAGCCAACATCGAACGCGTCGAACGCGATCCGTCCGTACGGCGGAATACCGACCTGAATGTACTGACCGGGTTTATATTCGAGTTTAGGCGAGCCATCCACGTGTTCCAACACCAGCTCCTTGATATAGGTCGCAACGTTACGGGTTTCGGCCACACGGAACCGGTATTGTGTTTCGGTCTGCTGCGCGCCTGCGCCGCCGGCTTTCAGCACGTTGACTTGAATCAGGCCGTTCTGCTCCCGCACGGGATAGGTGCGCAACGCCGTACACACTGGCGGTCGCTGCGGCGAGCCATCGCGCACATCAAAGCGGCCGTTGTGTTTCGGGCACTCGATGAGATGCCCCTTCACCAGTCCGGTTGCCAGATGCGTGTTGCCGTGCGTGCAGATGCCGTCGGTGGCAAAATACTGGTCGTCTGCGGCGCGGTAGACCGCAAACGTGTGCTCCGCGTAGTCGAACCGCAAGACATCCTCGCGGTCGAGCAGCGACGGCGCGCCCACCGCGATCCAGCCCTCCTCGTCGGGCTGTCCGGTGGCGGCAATCGATTTCGCCGCCACGTTGGCAGCCGCGCGCACAGAGGGCGTCGGCAGCTTGCGTTTGACGTAATAGCCGGGGTCCTTGCGCTGACGCAGCACGGCAGGAATGATTTCACGCCAGGCGTGGATGAGGCCCCGGTACGGCGTGGGCATGTCGTCCTTCACGACCGCATGCAATTGCGGCAAGTTATGATACGGCACAAGCGGGAACATGTGATGTTCCACATGGTAATTCATATTCCAGTACAAAAACCGGTGCACCGGATCCATATACACCGTGCGGCAATTCATCCGGTGATCGAGCACATTTTCCGCCAGCCCCGCATGTTGCGTGAAACCATAAATGGGCATCAACCATGCGCCGTACAGGTTCGGCAGGCCGATATAGAGCAAGGGCAGAATCGTGCCGAAATAGAAGCATGCGCCAATCGCCGTGGCATAGATCGCCACATAGATGCGCGCCTTGAAGTAGATGGTGCGATGTTCGGACTCGGGGATGTAGGTGGCCTCTTCGGGATCAAGCCGACCCAGGCTGTGCAAGATGATCTTCTTTAGGTAGGCCTTCGCGGCCGGTAAACCCAGAAAGGTCAGCATAAAATCCTTCATGTTCGGAGGACGCGGCACCGCGATTTCCGGGTCGCGCCCGACAATAATCGTGTCGCTGTGATGCCGCGTGTGGCTCCAGCGCCAGACCGTCGATTCGCGCATAACCATGAACGAGGAGATTTCGTACAGCAGGTTGTTCATCCAATCGGTCTTGAACGCCGTGCCATGGCTGGATTCGTGCCAGCGGGAATCGGAGGTTGATCCGTAGATCACGCCATAAATGGCGAACGGCAGGATGGCCCACGCGCTGGGCCAGAGCAGATAGCCCAAATAGCCGAATACACCCAGCAGGCCGAACCAGATGATCGTGTCACGAATGGCCGGACCGTCCCGCCGTTCCAGCAGCTTGCGCATGGTCTCGCGCGGCACAGGCGATTGATACCAATCCGCCTCCGCCAATCCTTTTTCGACCGCCAGTTGGGCGTTCACGCCCACCAAGCTGTAGTCGCTCAATTGCGGTTCTTTCGTTGTCTCTAGTTCAGTAGCCATCTATTCCTCTTCCTTTGAATTCCTGACTGTAGCTGCCGCCGTTAGGCGGTAGCCGACCTGTCACTTCCACGTCCTAACGGACGCGGCTACTTCCCCTTTCTCGCAGCGGCCGCCATTAGGCGGTGGCCGACCTGCGAGTTCCACGTCCTAACGGACGCGGCTACTTCCTATTCCCTCGTAGCTGCCGCCGTTAGGCGGTGGCCGAGCAGCGGCAAGCGATTCCTTCAACCGCCCTACACCCCCGCTTGATTAAACTCCTTCACCGTTTCGATCATGGCCGCGATGTTTTCCACCGGCGTGCAGGCTTGCACGTTGTGGATGGCGTTGAACACAAAGCCTCCCTGCTTCGAAAAGATTTCACACCGCTCGCGCACTTCCCGGCGCACCTCCGCCGGCGTGCCGAACGGCAGCGTCGCCTGGGTGTTGACCCCGCCGCCCCAGAAGGTCAGTCGATCGCCATGCCGCTCCTTCAATAGTTGCGGGTCCATACCGGCGGCGCTGCATTGCACAGGATTAATGATGTCGAAACCGGATTCGATAAAGTGCGACATGAACGGCTCCACGGCGCCGCACGAATGCTTGAAGGTTTTCCAGTTGGTGTGCTCGTGGATCCAGTCGTTCATGCGACGATAATACGGTTGCCACAACTGGTCGTACGTGTCGGTGGAACAAAACGACGAATCCTGCGTGCCGAAATCCGTGCCGCAGACGACCACCACGTCGATCACATCACCGGCGATCGCGGCCAGTGTTTCGAGATTCTGCAGCGCAATGTCCACTTGCTGGGCGAAGATGGCTTCGACGTAGTCCGGGCGGGCCACGACCGAGATGTACCACTCGGAGATATCACGGATGCCTTTCGGATGAGTGAGGAAGGGCGCGGGCACTAGCGCGATGTCACCCAGGCAGGTTCCGTTCAGGTGCGTCAGTACCGCCCGGTCCGTTCCGCGCATTTCGTTGGCCATCGTCGTCCAGTAGGCCTTCTCCTCGTCCGCCATCAAGCCGAACTCTTCGAGGTTTTCCGTCGGGTCCAGGTTATCCTCGTCGATCGGCTCTTGACGCACAATCGTGTCGAA
>SLAD01000235.1 GCA_007126995.1 Kiritimatiellia bacterium
AAGCAAGCCCTCGCCGCGTTCGGCATGAAGGCCTGCAAACACATCAAATCCAATGCCATCGCTTTGGTGCACGAGTATAAGGAAGGGCATTACGCCCTGCTCGGCATGGGGGCTGGTCAACCCAACCGTGTCGATTCACTCCGTAAACTTGCCCTTGCGCGCGCCTGCGAGAATCTGGATCGACTGTACGAAGAGGGCGGCAGCTACGGCACCAACCCGAAAGAATTCCGCGCCGAGCGCCTGAAAGAATGCGTGCTCATCTCCGATGCCTTCTTCCCGTTCAGCGACAGCATCGACCACGCCGCCGAAGCCGGCATCGGCTATATCGTGCAGCCCGGCGGCTCCAAACGGGACGAGGAAGTCGTTTCCGCCTGTGACAAATACGGCATCGCCATGACCTTCACCGGCATGCGCCACTTCCGACATTGAGACGAAAGACCAAAGACCGAAGACCAACGACGAAGGAAGAATGACCACGCACGAAGTGCCAACGAAGAACGAAAAACGGAAAACGAAAAAACGCAATATACGTATTGACACGTACGCGGCCCTACGTGTATCTTCACTCCATGTTGAAAGAAGTGTCTGCTAAAAAGGTTTGTATGCGCATACTTTTTTGATGGACATAAAAACGACGAAAGTTCAGAGTGAAAACAATGAAGGAGCAAAAAATGAAAAAGCTACTCGCTTTAACGCTCGCCGCTGGCATGATCGCCGGTGTCGCTAGCGGACAAACCGTGCTCAGCCAGAACGCGGTTGGATATGTGAAGGTGGAAGTTGATGGAGGCAAGTTTGCGATTGTCCGTAGTGACTTCACCCCGATGAGCGGCGATGCACCGACACCAAGCGTTGTATACGGCGACTCTCTTCCCTTGGGCACAACGATCTTCCTGTACAACGCGTCGACGCTAAGTTATCAGAGTTCAACCTACGAGATTGGCACTGACCCTGACACATTTCTTCCGATAGAGCAGTGGTCTGACGACAGCTTAGACTTGTCACCTGGACGAAGTTGGTGGGTTCAGCCCGGCGGCACCGACGAGAATGTTCCGGTAATCGCGATGGGGGAGGTTCCGCCTGACAGTCAACAGGCCGTTACGATTCTAGAAGGTTTCAACCTTGTTAGTTTCCCCTATCCGGCTGATACGATGTGGGAAGATACGGAGCTCGCGCAATCGGCAGAAATTGGAGACACCGTCTATTTCTATGATGTCGAGACGGAAAACTACACGTCCTCAACCTATGAAATTGGAACTGACCCCGACACGTTTCTTCCGATAGAGCAGTGGTCCGTCCCGAATTTGGTGGTGACGCCTGGAGTAGGATTCTGGTATCAGGCAGGAACGGGACGAGTTGTCGATGAAAATCGCCCATATCCTTGGCCAAACGATAACGAATAAGGAAAGCAGGAGTAAAAAACATGAAGAAAATATCATCTACTGTTCTAGTTGCGGTCTTTGCATTTGCCAGTAGCGCAGTGGCGTCGATAAATGTTTCATGGAGACAGACCCAAGGTTTGTTCTTCAATGATGCGGTTGCCGCTGGCAATCAGATTAGCGCCGATTTCTATCACGTTCTCATTTGGAGCCCATCGGCGCCCCCGCAGATGGACTATGCGCTGCCCGGTACGGGTGTTGGTGCGGGCGAAATTGTTTTGGATGTGGGAAATGCTGGCGTGCTTGGTGGTCAGTTCAACTACTCGGCCCAAGTATTCACTGATTCGGATGTAGGTGATGTCGACATTAACGCTGGGTACCTCTATGCGCGAATCTTCCAGTTCAGTACCGTCTCAGATGGTGATGTTTACTGGCAGACTCCTGTCAGCTTGGTTCAGGGACCGTCACTTACGGTTTACGACCCGAATACAGAGCCCCCTGATCCCGCTCAGCTCATTCACCACGTTGTTAGAGACACTGCGGGTGGCTTGGCGATGGACGCGAGCAATCCGGATATGTTCACCGTCATTCCTGAGCCCTCCGTCTTTGCGATGTTGGGTCTTGGTGGATTGTTCTTGGCGCTGCGTCGTCGCTACGTTGCGTAATATCGCGTAGTTCGAATAATTGAATGAACCCCGCAGGATTCGTCCTGCGGGGTTCTTCTTTTCCCCTTATGGAGTGCGCCGCTCTGCGGCGCTTTGGACCAGCCCCCGCTGTCTGACCAATCACTCATCAACGCATCAGCTCCGCTGCCCTGATGCGCATCCCTGCTTACGTCATCTTCCCGGATTTCGGCTCGGCAGGGACGCCTCGCCCCACCTATCCCATCACGCGAAATTGGGCGAATCGTCTCGATGAGCCGCGCTACTGATCTAACCATGAACAGACCCCGCGCCCGCGCTCACTCATCCGGAAGATTAAGGCGAAAGATGAAGGCGAAAGATTAGGGGGCACCGATCCGATGCCAAACCAACTGGGGGGTAGGCTGCGTCCTGCCCGCTTCCCTTCTGGATCAGACCCTGTTCGATAATAGCGTGTGCGGGGCAAGCTGCGGCCCATACACCCCGTCTCAATTGACACGGTGCGCTGCAAGCTTTAACGTGCATCCATGATAAAGGCAAAAGTCATAGGGGCCGGCGGATACGGCGGCGTGGGCATCGTCGAGTTGTTGTGCGCCCATCCCGAGGTGGAAATCACGGCATTGGTGGCGCAGGCCGATGTGGGCATGCCGATGAGCGAGCTCTATCCCCATTTGGCGGGCTTTTGTGACGTGCCGATCCTGCCGCCGGACGACGCCGCAGCCGACGTTGAGGCCGATGTGGTCTTTTTCGCGACGCCCGATCGGGTGGCCATGCAACAGGCGCCGCACGTGCTCGAGCGGGGCGCCAAGGTAATCGATTATAGCGGTGACTTTCGCTTCCGAACCGTGACGGAATACGCCGCCTATGCCAAATGTATCGGGCGCGACCCGGAACACCTGGCGCCCGATCTATTGCCGGAGTCGGTCTATGGACTACCCGAGCTGCACCGGGCGGATTTAAACACGTCGACGCGATTGGTCGGCAACGTCGGTTGTTTTGCGATCGGCTGCATTCTCGGTCTCGCGCCTGCCATCAAGCATCGGTTGGCGGATTTCGCCAGTCTGATCTGCGATTGCAAAACGGGTGTGTCCGGGGCAGGCAAGAAGCCGAGTCCCACCTTCCATTACCCCGCGCGGTACGATCACATGAACGCGTATCGGTTGACGGGTCACCAGCATGTGGTGGAGGTGGAGCGGGAAATGACCGCACTGGCCGGGGATAAGGTGCGGATCACCTTCACGCCGCAGGTGGTCCCGGCCTGTCGGGGCATTTTGTGCAGTATCTACGGAACGCTGGCGGACGGACTGACACGTGACGATGTCTTGGCCGCTTATCGCGAGTTTCACCAGGACAATGCCTTTGTACGGATCTACGACCGCGACGCCGCGATCGGTACGCAGCATGTGCGGGGCTCGAATTACTGCAATTTGATCGTCGACGTGGATGAGCGTACCAACCGGTTGCGGATCATTTCGCACATCGACAATTTGGTCAAAGGACAGGCCGGCAACGCATTGCAGAATATGAACCTGATTTTCGGGTTGCCCGAGCAGATGGGCTTGGATCGTCCCGGACAGTATCCCTAATTCAAAAGCAAGGAAGACGATGGGCAGATTACCTTCATGGATTCGTTTATCACGGCAGACCGACGAGCACTTCGCGGAAGTGACCGAGTTGGTGCGTGGTCATGCGCTGCACACCGTTTGTGAGAGCGCCAAGTGTCCGAATCGCGGTGAATGCTGGAATCGCGGCACGGCCACGCTGATGCTGTTGGGCGATGTCTGCACCCGCGCCTGTTCGTTCTGCGCGATTGAGCCGGGCAAACCAAACGGATTGGACATCAACGAACCGCGCCGGGCTGCGCGCGCGGCCGCCGGGATGAAGTTGAACTATGTCGTGCTGACCAGCGTGGCGCGCGATGACTTACCCGACGGTGGCGCGGGGATCTTTGCCGAAACCATTCTCGAGATCCGCAAGCGTTTACCCGAGGCCGGGATCGAAGTATTGACACCGGACTTTGAGGGCGTGCGCGAGTTGATCGATATTGTGCTGGAAGCGCAGCCGGATGTGTTCAATCACAACGTCGAGACGGTGCCCCGCTTGCAGGCCATCATCCGTCCGCAGGCCGCGTATGGGCGGTCGCTTTCCGTCCTGAAACATGCCGCCCAGTGGCGCCCGCGGGTCGCGGTCAAGTCCGGCATCATGCTGGGACTGGGCGAGAAGGATGACGAGGTCTTGCGAACGTTGGACGACATGCTCACCGCCGGCGTCGAGCTGTTGACGCTAGGCCAATACCTGCAGCCGACGCGTAAACATCCCCCGGTGCAACGGTACGTTTCGCCGGAGGATTTCGAGGCGCTTTCGGAGCGCGCCAAGCAAATGGGTTTCGCTGGCGTCGCCTCGGGCCCCATGGTCCGCTCGTCCTACAAAGCGGACGAATTGCTCGCCGCCGCCCTCGCCAGCCGCTCGGAAGACGTGTTGGCTTGAGCCGATCGTGCTTTCCGGCCAATTCAATAATAATGTTGGCAGGAGGCGATCGCAAGGCGCGCCCTGATATTTATATCAAGAAATGCTGGATTTTGACTCGGTCGCTTACTATCTTTTTATGTTTACTTGGAATTGTTGATTGATCGAGTTGGAGAGACCATGGCTTACTGGAAAGACTACTACACTCCGCAGACGGTTGAAGAGGCGGTTGAGATTCTGGCTCGTTACGACGGGAACGCCTGTATGATCGGCGGCGGAACGGATCTGTTGCTGGAAATCCAGCAGGGGCACCGCCCGAAAATGGAGGCGCTGGTCGACCCGACTCGTATTACGGGCTTGGATCAGATCACGGAAGAGGACGGTTACCTCGTCATTGGCGCCGGCGTAACCCACACCAAAATTGTGCAGCACCCCTTGATGCAGCAGCACGGCACCTGTCTGGTGGAGAGCTGCGGCGTGATTGGCGGGCCGCAAGTCCGCAATGTCGCCACACTGGCCGGCAATATCGCCCACGCCTTGCCGGCAGGGGATGGCACGATCGGGACGCTGGCGCTGGGCGGCGAAATTCAGGTGGCCGGTCCGGACGGTATTCACTGGTTTCCCATGGAGGAAACCTTCATTGGCCCCGGCAAAAGCACTGTTGATACCAAGCGGATGATGATTGCCCGGATTCGATTCCGGCCTACCGGCGATCAAGAGGCATCCGCTTTTCGCCGCGTCATGCGTCCGCAAGGCATCGCCTTGCCGATGATCGGCATGGCTGCGCGGGTAAAACTGTCCGACGACGTGGTGGAGAGCGCGCGCATCGCCATCGGGCCGGCCGGCAAAATCCCGTTCTTGGCGGTAAAAACCATGAGCTTTTTGGCGGGCAAGCAGCCAACCGCTGACACGTTGGCCGCAGCAGCGGAGACCGCGCTGGAGGAAGTCAGCCTGCGCACCAGTCCGCACCGGGCCTCGGCCGCGTATCGCGAAGAGATGATCCGGGCGCAACTGCCGAAAACGCTGGGGAAAGCCGTTGAGCGGGCGCAATCCGGTCAGGCAACGCCGGAAGGCGTGGGCGCGTAAAATTTGTGGTGTCGGCTTGCATGTTGGGCCGACGCTTTTATCTTAACACTTTTGACTGAGACTAGATCTAAAGGGGGAGCGACTCATGAGCGTGCTTAAATTGACCGTCAACGGGAAACCAGTGGAACTTGATGTGCCGGAAAGTCGCTATCTGGCCGAAGTGCTGCGCTATGATTTAGGGCTGACCGGCACGAAGATCGGCTGTAACGAATCCGAGTGTGGCATTTGCAGCGTCATCGTCAATGGCACGCCGGTGAATTCCTGTATCTTCCCCGCCTTCAAGGCGCAGGGCGCCGATATCACGACCATCGAGGGATTGGAGCAGGATGGTCAATTGCATCCCGTCCAGAAATCGTTCCTGGAACATGGTGCGGTCCAGTGCGGGTTCTGTACGCCTGGCCTGATCATGACGGCGAAGGCGCTGATCGATGACAAGCAGGCCGCCGGCGAGGTCGTCACCGAACACGATGTGAAGGTCGCCTTGAAAGATACCTATTGTCGCTGTACCGGCTATCAAAGCGTCATCAACGCGATTCTGCAGGCTTCGGGACAGGACGTTAAACCCTATGTCCCAGAGACCAAAACGCCCTACAAGTCGGTCGGACAGGCGTTCGCGAATCCGGATTCCATGGCCAAGATTACCGGTCGGGCCATGTATACCGACGACTTCCACTTCCCGGGCATGCTTTATGCCCGAACCAAGCGCGCGGGTATCGCGCACGGACGAATTTTGTCGATCGATACCAGTGAGGCCGAGGCCTTACCCGGCGTCAAGGCGGTGCTGACGCACAAGGATGTTCCAGGCCGCAAGAATCACGGGCTCGTATCGGTCGATTGGCCGGCGCTGTGCTACGACAAGGTCCGCTACGCGGGCGATGCGGTCGCGGTGGTGGCGGCCGATAGCGCGGATGTCGCGGCGGCCGCGCTGGATCTGATCAAAGTCGAGTACGAAGAATTGCCGGTGGTCAAAACCGCGATTGATGCAGCCCAGCCGGATGCGCCGATCGTGCATGAAGAGCGTCCTGACGGCAATCTGCTCAAGCATATCAAGGTGCGCAAAGGCAGCATCGCGCAAGGCTTCGAAGAGTCGGATGTGATCGTCGAGCGCACCTACCGCACGCCGATGACCGAGCAGATGTTTTTGGAGCCGGAGTGTTCCATCGGCGTGCCGAAAGGCTATGACCCGAGTGCGTTCGGTGGCACCGTTGATCCGAAAGCGGAGCGCGGCATTCACTTTGCGCACAACAAGACCACGATCTATTGCGGCACCCAGATTCCGTATCTCGACCGTGACCAGACAGCGGCGGCCTTAGGCGTCGAGAATGAGGAGATCCGAATCGTGTCGGCCCTGATGGGCGGCGGCTTTGGCGGCAAGGAAGATATCGCTGCGCAGATTCACGTGGCGCTGCTGGCCGAACGCACCAAATGTCCGGTCAAGATGCTGTACACGCGGGCGGAAAGTTTGCTGTTCCATCCCAAACGTCATGCCACGGTGATCCGGATTAAGACCGGTGCCAAGAAGGACGGACGACTCACGGCTGTCGAGGCCGAGTTGTATGGCGACGGCGGCGCCTACGCCAGCTTGAGCGAAAAGGTCATGACCCGGGCGACGACGCACGCGTCCGGCCCCTATGATGTGCCGCATGTGATGGTCGTTTGCTGTGCTATGTACACGAACAACACGCCGTGCGGCGCCTTCCGCGGTTTCGGT
>SLAD01000229.1 GCA_007126995.1 Kiritimatiellia bacterium
CATGCAGAGTATGACGGGAAAGAAATTCCCTTCGACGAGGGTGCGGCGGCATATCTGGCCAGCAAAGGTCCATTGCGCGTCTATGATCAATTTAAATTACCGGCGCACATCAAGTGGGATCAAAAGACGTTCGAGGGCGACGCGTATCCAGCCTATTCCTGGGGCTGTAACGTCGTCGAACTGGAAGTCGACACGCTCACATACGAAATCGATGTCACCAAGATCACCGCCTACTACGACATCGGCCGTTTGCTCAACCCGGTGATGGCGATGGGCCAAATTCAAGGTGGCTTGATTCAGGCGCTGGGTTACGCCGCGATGGAAAAGATTGAAGTCAAAGACGGTAAGTATGATGCCGACCGCATGCAAACGTATGTGATACCGACAACCATGGATGGGCCGGAAATGGACCTGAACTTTGTCGAGTATCCTTGGGAGCATGCGCAACCGGGCGCGAAAGGGGTCGGCGAAATTCCGATGGACGGATTGGCACCGGCGCTGGCCAACGCCTTGGAGGCGGCCAGCGGAGTGCGATTGCGCGATTTGCCAATCACCCCGGAACGATTGTTTGCCGCATTGCAGGCGGCTCAGCAAAAGAGCGCCTGAGGTTGTGAGTTGTAGATCCACTTGAAAGGATCCGTTGAACGATGGAAAAGATTAAACGAACCTGGACGATTAACGGGGAGCGACACGAGGTTGAGGTCCCGCCCGTGCGCCGCTTCCTTGATGTGTTACGCGAAGACCTCCTGCTGAAGGGCACGAAAGAGGGATGCGGCGAAGGGGAGTGCGGCGCCTGCACCGTGATCGTGGACGGCGAGGCCGTGTTGTCCTGCCTGTTGCCGGCCGGTCAGGTGCCTGACGGCGCCGAAGTCACCACAGTGGAGGGGCTCGAGCTGACGCCGGGCGGCCGCTTGCTGCAGGCCGCCTATGCGGAGAAGGGCGCGGCCCAGTGCGGCTTCTGTATCCCAGGCATGATTGTTTCCTCGTACGCCTTATTGACGCAGGCACCCACCACGGATGCCGCGCTGATCCGCGAGGCGCATGCCGGAAACATTTGTCGCTGCACCGGCTACGATAAGATTGTTGAGGCGATTCAATCGGCGGCCGAGCAGATGGCCACGGAAACTCAGGGGTAAGCGAGGGAGTATGGCGACCACGTTTGAAGAAATGAACTGTGCCTTCCCGGCGAATCTGGCCGAGGCGCTGAAACTGATGGCGGATGAGCGTACGCGTGGTCGTCCGCTGGCTGGCGGAACCGATTTGATGGTGCAGTGGGAGTCCGGCGTGTTGCCGATGCCCGAGCGCGCCATCAGCGTGAAACACTTGCCCGAACTGCGCACCATCGAGGAAACCGACGATGCGCTGGAAATCGGCGCGGCGGTGACCCACATGGGGCTGCGACGATCCAACTTGGTGGTGCGCTATCTGCCCTCGCTGGCCGACGCAGCGGCGACGATCGGTGGCTATCAAATTCAGACCATGGGCACAATCGGCGGCAGCGTTGCAAATGCCAGTCCGGCGGGCGATCTGGCCCCGTCGATTATGATTACCGATGGTGAAGTGATTGTCGCCAGCATGCGCGGCGAGCGTGCCATCCCGGTGAACGATTTCTGGACCGGCTACCGCGAGACCGACATGGCCGAGGACGAAATCATCGTACGTTTTCGGCTGCCGAAGTTGCCTGCTGAAGGGGTTGAATTTTGGCGTAAATTGGGCCCGCGCAAGGCGCAGGCGATTTCGAAGGTGATGGGGAGTTGCCGGGCCATTGTGGAGAATGGCGACATCAAACAATTCCGTGTAGCGATCGGCAGTGTTGCGCCTATCTGTGTTCGTTTGCGCGCGGTCGAGGAGCTGGTGACAGGCAAGCCGTTGAACGAGGAGACCATCGCCGCCGCCGAAGCCTGTGCCGCCGAGTCGGTCAAGCCGATCGATGATATCCGTTCCACCGCCGAATACCGCAAATGGGTCACCGGACGGATGGTCCGCGGTTTCCTGGAACAGCTATTGGGCTAGGCGCAACCACTGATCCCACTGCTCTGGGGTATTCACGTTAGCCGTCAGCTGCGGGTCGTCGATTTCGAATAAGTCCGTGTCATTCCGTAACCAGTCCTGCAAGGACGTGTCCATTGGGCCCTTATAATCCAGCAGGCGCTGTGCGATCGTGTGATCGATCCACAGGAGGTGCCCCGCTTGTCCTTGATAGGTCGGCCTGACAGCTAGCGATCCGGACCCGTCAGCAAACTCAATCAGTTGTTGGATCGTGTGATCACTCAGTCCGACGGCGTCGACGGGCAAAATGACGCAGGCTTCAAAAGGCCAGAGGGCGCGTAAACCCGTTTGGATCGATGAAAACCGTCCGGTTGCCCAATCAGCATTAACCACGGCGGGCACGTCATCTGGTAGGGCGGCCTGAATACGTGCTGCTTCCGATCCCAGCACAAGGGTGACGGGATCACAGCCCGCTTGCTGCAACCGTCGCAGTTGATGGACGGCGAGGGGCGTGCCGTCGGGCAACGCCAACAGCGCTTTGGGTGTTCCCATCCGGCTGGATGCGCCCGCTGCGGTGACCAGCCCGGCGGTGCAGGGGCGACTCATTCGTGATCGCGCTCCGGTCGCGGATCGCGCGTCAATAAATCTGTAACCGCATCACGGGGATTTTTGTCTTCGTGCACGATCGCGTGCACCTCTTCCGTGATCGGCACGTCGATGCCGTGCGCGGCGGCCAGCTCGCGGGCGTTGGTGCAGTTCCACACGCCTTCGGCGACCTGTTCCGTGTCGCTCATAATGGTGGCCAGCGTGTCGCCGCGCCCCAGTCGTTCGCCCACGCGGCGATTGCGGCTGAGCTGGCTGGTGCAGGTGACGATCAGGTCGCCCATGCCGCTTAAGCCGCTGAAGGTCGACGGATGCGCGCCCAGCGCGACACCGAGACGCATCATTTCCGCCAGGCCGCGGGTCATCAGCGCTGCCTTGGAATTGTCGCCCAAACCAATGCCGTCGCAGACCCCGGCGGCAATTGCGATGACATTCTTAAGCGCGCCGCCCAGCTCCACGCCGATTACGTCGTCGGAGGTGTAGACGCGGAAGACGTCGTTATTAAAGAGCTGCTGCACTTGTTCCGCCACGGCCTGGTCCGCGCATGCGGCGACGACCGCGGCCGGCACCCCCCGTGCCACTTCCTCGGCATGGCTAGGACCCGATAGGGCGGCGATAGGATGCTCGTTGAGAATCGATTGGGCCGTCTCCGTCATGCGCTTGTGCGTCGACTTATCCAGTCCCTTCGTCACGCTCACCACTATCTGATCCGGTTGAATATAGTCGACAAACGAGGTGACCACGTCCCGGTAAAACTTCGACGGCACCGCCAGCACGAGGGCCTCGGCATCTTTTACGACCTGCTCGCGCGAACTGGTCCATTCCAGTTCCGGCGGACAGGCCACGCCCGGCAGAAACTTGGTATTCTCGTGCGAGGCTTGTACCTTGGCGATATAGTCTTCGAACGGCCCCCAAATCCGGACGCGATGCCCATTCCGGTGCAGTACTAACGCCAGTGCCGTACCCCAACCGCCATCGCCGATGATTCCCACTTGTCCCGTCATGTGTCTACCTTTCTGCGGTCAAAACGATGTTCCGTACCTGCGCGCAATCGCGCAATATTGCTGCGATGCCGCCAGATCACGATGCCGCCCAACACGGTTAGCACCGTGGCCAGCAAGGGATTGGCGGTCCCGTATAGCAGCCAGCCGGCGACCGGGATCGCGGCGGCGGCCAGGATCGACGCGAGCGACACATAACGGCTGATCGCCATGGTCAGCAGCCAGACCACCAGGCCGATGCCCACCGATGCCGGTGCTACACCGAGTAACACGCCGGCACTGGTCGCGACGCCTTTGCCGCCCTTGAATTTCAAGTAGACCGGCCAATTATGCCCTGCAATCGCTGCGCAGCCGAACAGCAGGCCGCTGTTTTGCGGCCAGTCCGGTGCGCTCCACAGCAGCGGGATCAGAAACGCGGGTAGAAAGCCCTTGGCCACATCCAGGGCGAATGTGAGTACGCCCCAGCCTTTGCCGATTGCGCGAAACACATTCGTTGCGCCCACATTGCCGCTGCCTACGGCGCGGATATCAACGCCTTTGGCCTTGGCTACGATCCACGCGAAGGGAATGGCCCCAATGAGGTAACTGATCAGAGTAAATGCCGCTAGTGCGATCATCGGAGTAGACTACAATGATGTGCCGACGCTGAATAGTGCAATTTCTGGAATAGCATTGACCGGCCCGCAGGCCTGCCGTATTCACAACACCGCATCATGAATAGCGAAACAAACAACGCAGCATCGCCGCCCGAGCAACGCGCCGGCATGATCGCCATAGTCGGGGCCGCCAATGTCGGGAAGTCCACCTTGGTGAACGCTATGGTGGGCGAGAAGGTCACGATCGTCAGCCCGGTCGTGCAGACCACGCGCAATCTGGTCCGTGCGATTTTGACCGAGCCGCGCGGCCAGCTCGTGTTCATTGATACGCCGGGCGTGCACAAGGCCAAGTACGATCTGGGCCGGATCATGAACCGGATGGCGCGCGGTGCGGCGGAGGGCGTGGATATGGTGTTGCTGATGCTGGACGCCGCGCGGCCGCCCCGCGAGGAGGATGAAGGGTGGATGCGACGCCTGATGCGTCCCGACCAGGAAAGCGCCGCCCTGCTGGTGCTGAATAAATGCGATCGCGATCGAGATCACAGCGGCGACTATGAAGCGCTCTGGGCGCAAGTGGCGGAGGAGAAGCAGTGGACGCGCGAGCCGGAATGGCGACGCATCTCGGCGCTCACAGGCGACGGGGTAGAGGAATTGCTGGAACGACTGTTTGCTCTCGTACCGCCCGGGCCCTATCTATTCCCCGAAGATGTGTTGACGGATTACCCGCGCAAGTTGGCCATGTCGGATGTCATCCGCGAAAAGTATGTGACGCGCTTGAAGGATGAACTGCCGCATGCGATCGCCATTTGGATTGAAGAGATCGAGGAGTCTCCCCAGCGCCTGGTAGTGCATGGCACGGTGTACGTGGACCGGCACTCGCAAAAGGGCATCGTGCTGGGCAGCAAAGGGCGGCTGCTCAAATCCGTTTGTCACGAGGCGGGCAAGGAATTAACGGAGTGGTACGAACGACCGGTGACCGTTAAGCTCTGGGTCAAATGCGAGAAGGATTGGTCCCGCAACTTTTGGATGTTGAAGAAATTGGGTTATGCTTAGGGGCAATTGGAGAAAGGCAGCAGTAAATGAATAAGCGTTCACAGGAATTTTTGAGTAAGCTGATCAACGCGATCAGTCCGTCCGGCTATGAAGACGAGGCGGCGCGCGTGTGGATTGATGAAGCCCGTACGTTTGCCGATGACATCCGGCGCGACTCGCATGGCAACGCCAATGCCGTCATCAACGCGGGCGGATCGCCCCGCATCATGTTGTCGGGCCATTACGACGAAATTGGTTTTCTCATTAGTCACATCAGCGACGAGGGCTACTGCTGGATTCAGCCGATCGGTGGTTGGGATGCGCAGATTCCGCAAGGTCAGCATGTCGTTATTCGGGGCCGGAAAGGACACGTGCACGGCGTGATCGGCAAATGTCCGATTCATCTACTCAAGAATGATGCGCGCGAGAAGGTTACCAAACTCGAGGAGCAATGGGTCGATATCGGCGCCAAAGATCGGAAAGCCGCCGAGAAAGTGGTCGCGGTCGGTGATCCGCTGGTGATTGATCGCGGCATGCATCACTTACAGGGCTCGCTGGTGGCGGGGCGCGGTTTTGACAATCGCGCCGGCGCGTTCGCCGTGCTGGAGGCGGCCCGAATCCTGGCCAAGCTGAAGCCGCAGGCGGAAGTGCACGCCGTGGCGACGGTGCAGGAGGAAATCGGCTTGCGCGGCGCGCGCACTGCGGCTTATGGGGTCGATCCGCACGTCGGCATTGCTGTCGATGTCACCTTCGCGACCGATTATCCTTCCATGGGCGACGCGACGAAGAAATTCGGGAAGGTGAAGGTCGGGAAGGGCGTGGTGATTACGCGCGGGCCCAACATTAATCCGCGGCTCTTCGACTTGATGGTTGAAACCGCGCAGAAGAAGAAGATCGCGCATCAGATTTGTGCTGAGTCGCGTCCCACCGGCACGGATGCCAACGCCATCCAAATCAGCCGCGCCGGCGTCGCGACCGGGTTGCTCAGTATCCCGAACCGCTACATGCACACGCCCTGCGAAGTGGTGAGCTTGGACGACCTGATGGCCACCGCCGAGTTGATGGCGCATACTTGTGCTCGCATCACCACCGACACGGACTTTATCCCGTTTTAATGGCGTGAGAGCGCTGCAGAACATACGCATCGTCCTCGTGAGCCCCATCTATGGCGGTAACGCCGGATCGGTTTGTCGCGTGATGATGAACATGGGCTTGTCCGATCTCGTCATCGCCGCGCCCCTGGCGGAATTTAGCGAGTTCGACGCAATCAAGTGGTCCTACAGTGCCCGCAGCATTTGGGAATCACGCCGCGAATGTGCCACGCTGGAGGAGGCCGTGGCGGATTGCAGCTTGGTGGCTGGCACCTCCGTGCGGGAAGGCTTGTATCGAAAACATACGCGCACACCGCGCGAATGGGCCCCGACCTTCATCGAAACCGCGCACAGCAGCAAGGTTGCGCTGGTCTTTGGCACCGAAAACAATGGCTTGTCGAACGAGGACTTGGCCTACTGCACCGACTTGATTCGGATTCCGTCTTCCGACGCCTATCCCTCCCTCAATCTTTCTCACGCCGTGATGGTTTGTGCGTACGAAATCTATTTGGCGTCGGGCACCTATTTCCCGCCGACGGAGGGTGTGCCGGACGCCACATCCGACATGCGCGAACGCATGTACGCGATGTGGGAGGAAGCCTTGCTCAAGATCGGCTTCATGGAGGAGGAGAAGGCGCAGCATATGATGATGGCGTTGCGGCGTATCTTTTCGCGCGGGAAATTGACCGACGTCGATGCGCGCATTCTGATGGGGATCGCCAGGCAGACCTGCTGGTATGCGGATCAGGGAACGCCCCCTTTTGAGTAAACGACACGATTATCATTGTCATCAAAAGGTGATTGCGTGTATCAATGCAACTTACACGAAATGAAAAGAGGGTTGCTGGATTCGTCCATAACCATTACTCTGTAGCCGCGTATGAGTTGTGTGAAAGATTCGGTGAAGTGCGCCGGA
>SLAD01000152.1 GCA_007126995.1 Kiritimatiellia bacterium
CACAATCACCGTTTAATGGACTGCTGGATTTGTCATCGATGAAGTGGAACCCGACAGTGCTTTCCCGCGAAGATTTGCTGAACGGTAAACGTCCCGGACAGCCGACCGCCATTCTTGACTCCGCACAGGCTGCGCAGCAAGCGGAAGCTGACGCGATCGTTTTCCGCCAGCATCAGGAACGTCGACTGGATCTGGCCGAAGTCCGCACGGTGTTGGCGGGTAAAGAGGGCGCCGCCTACTGGAGCAGTCTGGAAGAACTGTGCGAGGACCCGGCCTTTACCGAGCTGATGGCGAAAGAATTTCCCAGCCTGCCCGAAACAACCGAAGGTTTGGATCGCCGCAGCTTTTTGAAACTCATGGGCGCTTCACTGGCGATGGCGGGACTGACGGCCTGTACGCGCCAGCCCAAAGAATTAATCGTCCCCTACGTGCGCGCTCCGGAAGAGTTTGTGCCGGGTAAATCCACCTATTTTGCGACCTCCATGACCTTGGGAGGTTACGCAATGGGACTGCTGGCCGAATCGCATATGGGACGTCCAACTAAGCTGGAAGGCAATGAGCTACATCCCGCCAGCCGCGGCGCGACCAACGCCTTCGCCCAAGCATCGATTCTGGGCATGTATGATCCCGACCGCTCACAAGCCGTTACGCTCGAGGGTCAGCCTTCGAGTTGGCAGAGCTTTGGCGATGCGCTTCGTGAGCAACTGGCTGGTCAGGCCGAGAGCCAAGGCGCTGGGCTGCGCATTTTGACCGAAACCATCACGTCGCCCTCGCAAGCGCAGCTATTAACCGAGTTGCTCGCTAAGTATCCACGTGCGAAATGGGTGCAGTATGAGGCCATCAATCGCGAACAGGTCTATGAAGGCGCGCAGATCGCGTTCGGCGAAATGGTGGACACGCTTTATCACTTTGACCGTGCGAACGTGATTTTGGCGTTGGACGCCGATGTGCTGGGCGAAGGTCCGGCACACGTGCGCTATGCCCGCGACTTCAGCACGCGCCGGGATGTCAGTGGTGGATCGACGGACATGAATCGCTTATACGTGATCGAAAGCGTTCCGTCCGTTACCGGCGCAGCAGCCGATCATCGTTTGGCGATGCGGTCATCCGATATCCAAAACTGGCTCTGTGCCTTGGCGCGTGAGTTTGGTATTGCTGCTCCGGGCCCGGAACTTGGCGGTGCGGAGCAGGAATGGTTGATCGCGATTGCCGATGACCTTCGTGAGCAAGGCGCAAAAGGGGTGATCGCGGTCGGTGACCGCCAACCGGCGATCGTTCACGCGCTGGCGCATGCCATCCACGAGGTGTTGGGCAGCGCGGGCGAATCGGTCACCTACATTGACCCAGTCGCCGCGCGCGCCGAGTTGCAAACCCCGGCGTTGCGTGACCTAGTAGAAGAAATGTCGGACGGAACCGTTCAGTTGCTGGTGATGCTGGATGCTAATCCCGTAGCCACAGTACCCGGTGACATTGGTTTTGGTGACGCGCTGCAACGTGTACCGTTTTCCGCGCATGTCGGCCTATACAAGGACGAGACCGCCGCCCTCAGTACGTGGCATGTGCCCATGGCGCACTATCTGGAAGGGTGGGGGGATGCCCGCGCCTTCGATGGGACCTACTCGATTATTCAACCACTCATCGCACCGCTGTATGATGGCAAAACGTCACAAGAAGTTTTGGCGCGGCTACTCGGCGATACCGAGACAACCGCGCACGATCTCGTGCTCAACTATTGGCGCGAACACGGCCTGGACGGCACCTTCGAACAAGCCTGGCGGCGGGCACTGCACGACGGTTTAATCGCGGATTCGGCCGCTCCAGCCAAGCGTGTGCGGGTGCAGGCCGCCTTTGCCGATTCAGCATCGCCTTCCGCCGACCTTGAAGTCGTCTTTACGCCTGATTCGGCGGTATGGGACGGGCGGTTTGCGAATAATGCCTGGTTACAGGAAATGCCGCGGTCGCTGTCCAAGTTGACGTGGGACAACGTCATTATGCTGGCCCCTGCGACCGCAGAGTCGCTCGGCGTCACCAATGGTGATGAAGTCACGCTCACAGTCGCCGGCCGATCGGTAACCGGGCCTGTATGGGTGCAACCGGGCCACGCCAAGAATTCAGTAAGTGTGCAGCTTGGGTATGGCCGCACACACGCGGGCCAGGTCGGTAACGAGGTTGGGTTTGATGCATATGCGCTGCGGAGTACTGCCTCACCCTGGGTTGCTGTAGGGGCCACCGTGGAATCGACGGGCGGGCGGCATCGTTTGGCCACCACTCAAATGCATGGCCGGATGGAGGGGCTGAAGGATCGAAAACTCGTTCGCGTCGCCTCGCTTGCCCAATTTTTGCAAAACCCGGGATTCGCCCACGACGGCGTTCATGATCCGGCGGAAGATGAGACGCTTTATCCTCCGTATGATTACAGTCAGGGTTATCAATGGGGTATGACCATTGATTTGAACCGGTGTATCGGTTGCAATGCCTGCCTCGTGGCCTGTCAGTCGGAAAATAACATTCCGGTTGTTGGCAAAGACAACGCCGGTATGGGACGTGCCATGCATTGGATTCGGATTGATCGCTATTTCGCCGGCGACATGGACGATCCTCAAATGCATCTTCAGCCTTTGACCTGTATGCATTGTGAACTGGCACCCTGTGAGCCCGTTTGTCCGGTTGGCGCAACGGTCCACAGCGCCGACGGCCTGAATCAGATGGTCTACAATCGTTGTGTGGGTACTCGCTACTGCGCCAACAATTGTCCGTATAAGGTGCGCCGTTTCAATTTTTATCAGTATGCGGATGAGACCACACCCCAACTGAAGCTCATGCGCAATCCGAACGTCACCGTCCGCACACGCGGCGTGATGGAAAAATGCACCTATTGCATTCAGCGGATTAGCGAGGCGCGCATCAGTGCGGAACGCGATCACCGGACGATTCAGGACGCAGACCTCAAGTCTGCCTGCCAACAGGTCTGTCCGACCCAGGCCATCGCCTTTGGTGATATCAACAACCCGGATAGCGAAGTGTCACAACGAAAAGCGCATGCGCTCAATTATGCGCTACTGGGCGAATTGAACGTCCGACCGCGCACGACTTACCTCGCCAAAGTCAATAATCCGAATCCGCTGCTCAGCTCCGGAGTTCATGCGTGATGGCAACGGACGCTTCCAAATACCAAGAAGACGCATTGGGGCAGGTGGATGTCATGCTGGCGCCCGGCCAAACCTTCGAGTCCATCGATCGGGACATCACCGATATCGTGTTGACTAATAAAGCGCCGAAGGCGTGGTGGATCGGGTTGGGTATTTCGGGTGCGTTGATGGGCGTGCTGATGCTTTCGGTTGTCATGCTGCTCTTTTTCGGCGTTGGCATATGGGGTATCAACTCGCCGGTGGGGTGGGGGATCGCCATCGTCAATATGGTTTGGTGGATCGGTATTGGTCATGCGGGCACGCTGATTTCGGCGATCCTGTTCCTGTTCCGGCAGGATTGGCGGACATCGATCAACCGATTTGCTGAAGCGATGACCCTGTTCGCTGTCTCTGCGGCCGGGCTTTTCCCGGTCTTGCACTTGGGGCGTCCGTGGATGGTGTACTGGTTTTTCCCGTATCCCAACACGCTCGGTATGTATCCGCAGTTTCGTAGTCCTCTGATGTGGGACGTCTTTGCCATTTCTGCCTACGCGACCATTTCTGCGCTATTCTGGTACATCGGTATGGTGCCCGATTTGGCCACCATGCGGGATCGGGCGAAGCTGAAGATCCAAAAGATCATCTACGGTATTTTTGCCATGGGCTGGCGCGGTTCCGCGACCCACTGGCATCGGTATGAAGTGGCTTATCTACTTTTTGCGGGCCTGGCAACGCCGCTGGTTGTGTCGGTGCACAGCATCGTGGCGCTCGATTTCGCGGCATCCGTGATACCCGGTTGGCATACCACTATTTTCCCGCCGTATTTCGTCGCAGGCGCTGTCTTCTCCGGTTTCGCGATGGTGCTGACCCTGACCATCCCATTGCGGAAGATTTATCACCTCGAAAACTTTATCACGTTGCGGCATATCGACAACATGTCAAAGATCATGCTGGCGAATGGCCTGATCGTGTTTTACGGCTATTTAAACGAGGTCTTTTTCTTTTTTTATAGTGCCCATGAGTTCGAAATGTACATGATATGGAATCGCATGACGGGGCCGTATGCCTGGTCATTCTGGGCCTTGATTTTCTGTAACGGCATTGTGCCTCAATTGTTGTGGATGCGTCGTATCCGCCGTAACACCATTGCGATCTTCTTCATCGCGATCGTCATCAACATCGGCATGTGGCTCGAACGTTTCGTCATCGTGGTGACGAGCTTGCACCGCGATTTCTTGCCCTCCTCATGGGGGATGTACACCCCGACCGGCTGGGATTGGGCCTTGTATGCAGGCAGCGCGGGCTTCTTCCTCTTCGCTATGTTCCTGTTCCTGCGGTGGGTGCCGATGATCTCCATCTTTGAGGTCAAGGAAGTTGTTCATAAAATGGAGCATAAGCACTGAGTATGAATCAGGCTCCAACCCAACCCGAACTTTTTGGCATTGCGGCAGAATACGCCGACGATACCGCCTTGCTCGAGGCTGCGCGGCAAGCGCGTGCAGCGGGGTATACGGCGATGGAAGCCTATTCGCCTATTCCGGTGCACGGGCTGTATGAGGTAATGGGTGGCAAGCGCACGATCCTGCCGCTGATTACATTGGCGGGAGGCATTTTGGGCCTCCTGGCGGGCTATTGGTTGCAAATTTGGGTCTCTGCGATCGAGTATCCCATCAATGTTGGTGGCCGCCCTTACATCACGTGGGGCGCATTCTTTCCTATCGGTTTCGCCTGCACCATCCTTGGCGCGGGCCTGAGCACGTTTGTTGCAATGTTTGCGATGAATAACTTCCCGGAGCCTTATCATCCGATTTTCAATACGCCAAACTTTGAAGAGGCGACAAGGGACCGGTATTTCCTATGTATCGAAGCCACCGATCCAAAATTTGATCGCAAGGCCGTGCATGAATTTTTGTCCGGAACCCAAGCCGCCGCAGTATCGGAGGTGAAGACGTAATGGGGGGCCGCACGAAAATCTGGCGCACGCGCATGACGTTGTTGGGCGGTATCGGCTTGGTCCTGTCGATGACATTTTTGGGCACCGGCTGTGAGCTGCGCAAGAAGATGTATGATCAACCACGTTATAAAACGTACGCCGAAAGTGATTTTTTTGAGGACGGAACCTCCGCCCGCCCGCTGGTGGAGGGCACTGTTCCTCGTGGCTTCTTGCGTGAGGATGACCATTTCTATCGTGGGATGGTTGATGGTACTTTCGCAACCGATTTCCCGGACCGCGTCGAAATTACCGAGGAACTGCTTTGGAGAGGCAAGGAACGTTACGACATTTTCTGCTCCGTTTGTCATGACCCGGCGGGATACGGCAATGGAATGGTCGTACAGCGCGGCTTCAAGGCCCCTGAGTCCTTCCATACCGAGCGGCTGCGCGGCATGCCGGACGGCTATTATTATGAGGTCATAACCAGCGGCTTCGGCATGATGGCGAGCTATGCGTACCAGGTGAAGCCTGAGGATCGTTGGGCCATTATCGCCTATATCCGCGCATTACAATTAAGTCAGTATGCGACGTGGGATGATGTCCCGGAGGCCGTCCGGCCAGAGCTGGAGGCTAGCGTCCTATGAGTGATTCCTCCGTCATCGCAGCGATCACCGCAGCGGGCCGTCGTAGTCTGCAGGTGGGTATTGGTTTCGGCGTGTTGGCTGTAATCGGCGCGGTATTAAATCCGGTGGCTTTTTATCAGGCCTATTTGATCGGCTATCTTTTCTGGTTGGCGATCGCGCTGGGTAGCTTGATAACGCTCATGATTCATCATGTTACCGGCGGCGCTTGGTTATGTGTGATTCGTCGGCCGATGGAGGCAGCGATACGGACGTTGCCGCTACTGGCTCTTCTGTTCATCCCCATCGTGCTCGGCATGTCATCCCTTTATCCCTGGTCGGTGGCCGAGGTGGTTGCGGAGGATGCTTATCTGCAATTCAAGTCTCCGTATTTGAATACGCCGTTTTTTCTGGTCCGGGCTGTCATCTACTTTGCGGTATGGTGCACGCTGGGCCACTTGCTGGTGAAATGGTCGCAGGAGCAAGATCGCACCGGTGATCCGATGCTGAATAAGCCCATGCGCGTGCTCAGCGGTGGTGGCATCGTGGCCTATGTGCTGACCACAACGTTCGCGTCGTTTGACTGGATGATGTCGGTTGATCCGCACTGGTTCTCGTCAATCTATGGCCCGATATTCATGGTCAGCCAAGGGTTAGGCGCGCTCTGCTTCTTGCTGATTGTTCTGGTGTTGTTGGCCCGGTTTGAGCCGCTGTCCAAGATCGTCACCCAGGATCGATATCATGATTTGGGCAAGTGGCTGTTTGCGTTGGTAATGTTGTGGGCCTATATGATGTTCTCGCAGTTCTTGATCATTTGGTCGGGTAATCTGCCGGAACACATCGCCTGGTACTTACGTCGGACGGATACCGACTGGAAAGTCCTGGCCTTGATCTTAACGATTTTCCATTTCTTGGTGCCGTTTATCGTATTGCTGTCCCGATTAGCCAAGAAACGATCCGGGATCTTGGTCAAACTGGCGATTGGGCTTTTGGTGCTGCGTCTGTTCGATCTGTTCTGGTTACTGGCGCCGGATCTGCATGACGGCGTTTTCGTGGTGCATTGGCTCGATTTAGTTGTGCCCATCGCCTTGGGCGGATTATGGCTGGCGCTCTATACCAAACGATTGGGTGAGCAGTCGTTGGTCGTTCTGCATGATCCTCGTTTCCCCGCCAAGGTATTGCAGGGAGGGGCTGACCATGAGTGAAACCCCACTGAACCCTAATCCTGATTATCAGGACAAGGACATTCGCGTTCGGCCCATTTTGTTTTTCATGGCTGGGCTTACGGTGCTGACGTTGGTGCTGTTGGGCGCCTTAGCGGTCTTTTTCAATGTCATGGAGCGTCAATCGCGCGCCGCGGATGAGCGTCTTCCGGCAGAGGCGCGAGAACGTGTATTGCCTCCAGAGCCGCGGCTGTTGGTTGACGAACAAATGGGATTAAAAGAGTACCTTGAAAATGCCCGCCAGATAACGGATTATTATGCCGTTCTCGCAGATGATCTTGTCCGGATTCCTGTGGAAGAGGCGATCCTGCTGGTGGCCGAAC
>SLAD01000259.1 GCA_007126995.1 Kiritimatiellia bacterium
AACCGATCGCAACTAACTATGCTGGCTTTATCGCTAAACGTATGCTGACTAATGTACCACGCAATATTGTAACACTTGAGGAGCCATATATACATGGATTGATCTTCACACCCTATCATTCTGAACTATGTATAAGGTATAATACCATTGTAGGAGAGTGGTAATACCATGCTACTTACAACCCAAAGGTGTAAACGTTGCGGCATGAGACGTCCATGCGATACCCCCAAGATATATCAAGTGGGGTTTAACCGACGTGATATAGATATATGTGTTTCACATGGTACCTCAGGTTACACCATTAAGGCAGAATACATGGCTGGCTCAATGAATATAGATACCGCACGCACATCCGCCTGGTTAATCCTTAATGACCTGTACAACGTTGATGTAGCGGACAGATATTATCAGAGGATTGGTTACAATATTCATAAGCTTGTCATGGCCAGTAACCTTACCCTTAGAGAGAACGACGTGGATATTATGACTAGCTGCCATACGAAGCCAAACCTATGTACAATGTACAATAATACACAGATATTCAGTACGCTGATATATCCTGGCTGTCCTGTGACAATACGTGATGACCTTGAGGCTGAGACTGCATACGGTGGTGATATATTCATCACTGATATGCTCCCCTTCAAAGGACAACGCACAATCGTACTACGCCGCTGGCGTAACATCACCCATACTCATATACTATATAACATTCAAGCTGATGATGGACGCTGGGCCTGGACCGATGAAATGCTAAAGAGGTGTTAACATGGATATACCAATGTTTCGTACTAAGTGTAGATATTGCAGTGAGGACCGATATTGCCGCACACCTAAAGAATATGCAATCTTCTATGATGATGATGCCATACTTAATGTGCGGGTTAAACATGGCGATGACCTGTACCCGCTACCGCACATCGTACGTCACAGTCCTACTGGATTTAACATTGGGTACGCGGGGAGCGGACCACAAGACCTGAGCCTGAGTATCCTGACTGACCTGTACTCACCAAAGATTGCTGATGAGTTCTATAATCAGTTCACTCATGGTCTAATCTCCACACTTGAGTTGGATACATCATTACTGATGATCTCCGAATCCTTGATAGACCGCACCCTGGCACTACAGTACAGTACGCACGTTGTGGATGGTGATTATGAACTATGTACATACTACAACCATCTGCATAACATTGGTGGTATGTTGTGTAATGGAACTAGGGTTAGGATTAAGCATGGACTGACGCCCGGCCACCAGTATAATGGCATCACATTCGTACAAGATATGGTTAAGTACATGGGACACGATGCTAAGATTACATCCAAGGTTCGTATCTCAGGGGTTATTGGCTATCGCATAGATGTAGATTGTGAACACTACTGTTGGTCTAAAGACATGTTAGAGGTAAGGAGGCTAACCTAATGATTAAGATTTATACCAGGGGCATCTGTCGCCCCAACCCTGGACGTGGCGCATGGAGTGCAGCTATCATCGTTGACGACAATCATAAGCAGGGTGTACGTAGCCGTGTTAAGTCCTCGACGTCACAACAGGTAGGACTGGTCGCAGCCCTACGTTCACTCAGGTTCTTACGGGCATATCTCACACAACACGACCTGCCAATTATGCCCATTACCGTGTATACGGACAGTAGGTATGTAGCTGATGCATTCAATCACAGGTGGGTAGTCAAGTGGCAAGAGAATGGGTACCGTAAACTGCAGCGTAACCAGCCCATCTCACACGCAGAGCTATGGAAGCAACTCATTGCAGTTGTGGATAGCTTTCCAGTGCCAGTACGTTTCGTAACTCGTACATCTCCCGGTCCCTATGATGAACGGATTAACGAGCTAACTGAAGAACTTATGAAAGGGGAGTAGAGCCATGGAAACTTTCCAAGTGTATACGGGCGGACCATCGAGGACACCAGTCCCAGGACGTCATGTTGACGACTTCGACAGAACACTGGAGTGTGATTGCGGATCAATATTCTTCAAGTATCTGGAGCACAAGTTACATTGTGCAGTGTGTGAGGAACAAATTAAACTACCGGGAGGACAACGTCATGAGTCATGAGATAGTAGAGATGATTAATCTCCTATCCCATAAACTTGGCATCCCACCCCATGGTATCTGGGAGTGGGCGATACTACAGGTACGGGTAGAGATTTACAAGGGTCTGCTGCTCATCCCGCTGGCATTCCTAACTATGTTAGCACAGGTCAAGCTGATACAGCAGACCCAGGAGTCAATGCGCACTCGTAACCCTGATCGTCCACTCCTACTGTTCCTAGTCCTAATCTGGGGCATCATTACAGCCATCGTCTACATAAAACTGCTACAGTATTGCTTCATGCTGCCACAATATATCATCAACCCTGAGTACTCAGCCTTCCAGATTGTAGTAGAGCAACTATCTACCCTGAGGTGATGCACTATGATTAACTTGAGGGTCTTATTCAATAGACCAGTGGCTAGTGAGCCAGCAGCTCTCAATGTCCTCTACACTATCATCCATGAGGCTATGCCTGGAGGTATATCATGGAATAGATTGATAATGGAGATGATGACGCATCGAACAATGCACTTTCCCTCAATTAAGTCAGTCTGGACATTCACATGGGAATTCATTGAACTCAGTCATAACACTGGTATTATATGCAATGATGAACAAGTAACCCTGGATCCCTCGGCTTATATCCACTGGTACAACATGCTCATGAGGGAGATACGAGAATCATGAATACTACACTATACATCAACAAACTACTAGCACATAAACATGGGACACTAGCGGTATTCGGTCAACAGAAATGCCTACTCTACTATATGATACACCATCTTGGTGATATCATGAACATGCGGGAGATTATACGCACCGTTGCACAAGACCAGGCTTTGAGAGGCATATATATAAGGTATGACGTAGCCGATAAGCATATCCCGCGCTTACTAGGGAATGCAGCGGATGCACTAGCCATTAATAGGTATGTATCCATATTCGCATTAACTACAGCCATCACACATGATGGATATATCCATTGGTATAACACATTAGTGAGGTTGATGGAACCATGACAAATCTTATGGCTCATGTACAGACATTGCACAGTATTGTCGGCAGGAAACGTGTTGAGAAGCAGCGACAACTACGACACCTGATTGAGTTGTCCGGCATCTTCCACATGGTACACCACCGAGGTAAGAATAGCACAGTTGAACAGATTGTTAAACTAATTGATGAGTCGCGTGTCTATCAAGCTTACCACCAAGACCACAACAAGGCACCCACCAACATAATACACCACAATACGCTACCCAAAGGAACAGTAGATATGGCTATGCATATCTGTATGGCTTACTTGATCGAACAACGTTATATACGTAAGTATGCTAAATCCGTACGCATTACCAGACATGGATATATCTACTGGTACAATATACTAGTGAGGTTGGCGGAACTATGACACTTATAGAGTATGCACTCGCACTATCCATTAATCAGTTTTGGGGAGCAACTGTCACTCAAAGGCGTACATGTTTACTCTTCTACATGATTCACCATTACGGTGAAACCATAGATATCAGTGAAATCGTCGATACGATGATATCGGATGCGGTGCTCTGCATCCATCTGGAACTTAGGAAACCTTCAGACACCATGCATTCACTGGTAAATACGTATACCCATAGGGGATTCATCATTATCCACACTGACTACGCTAGATTGACTAATGATGGCTATATCCATTGGTATAATATGTGCCATATGACATTCCCAGCGGGGTGGAATCATGCAACAGTCTAATGAGTTTCTGCAGATGGTTCTAGCTTGGTCGCTAGACCAACAGCAGAGACGGATGCATATAATCTATACGGCTGCCCATACACTAGGCGCGGGTGTTAACTACCACGAACTCATGCAGACTGTCATGGATTCAGAGGAGTACGTTATGTACTTCGAGAAACCAGCCTCATTGATTGACACCGTACGTAGGCTGGTCAGGCACGGTTATATACGTAGACATACAGATGATGGTATCTACATCACACCTAAGGGGTATGTAGACTGGTATAACATGGTAATTATCCGGGTCACGCGATCGTAATCGCTAAAATCTAGGAATATGGAGATCGTAATATCTATATTCCCATAGGGAGAGGATAAACATGGTAGCTCCGCACACTAGGCCAACGTGGCATGAGTACTTCATTGGTATTGCAGAGAGTGTGTCGCTACGCTCCACGTGTATCCGTCGTAACTATGGTGCCGTTATCGTTAAGGACGGCGTCATTGTCAGCACTGGATACAATGGTGCGGCCCGTGGTGAAGAGAACTGTATTGACAAGGGCACGTGTGTACGTGAAGACATGGGCATACCTGCAGGTGAGAGATATGAATTATGCGTAGCCGTCCACGCTGAAGCCAATGCCATAATCAATGCCTCCTTAGAGGAGATGAAGGGAGCTACCATGTATGTGGCAGGGCATAACTACAATCGTACGGCTGCAAGCTGCCATCCCTGTCTAATGTGTCACCGTATGATACGTAACGCACAACTCAGTAAGGTAATATACTACTCATCCGACCAGCGTATACTAGTCTTACCAATTAATGAAAGCTGATGAGCTTAAGGAGGGATAAACGTGTTAGGCATGAAACGTCCACTGTTTCAACTTAACGGACTAACACCATTAATGATGAATGACGGTAAAGGTCTTAATCCACTAGACGAGGTAATTATGGCGGAACAGGAACAACTCAAGCAGACTGGAGAACTGTACGATATCTACTACCAGGTATCCACGGCGATATTCAACTACCGTATGAGCCATGGGCTGACCCAGCAGGAGCTAGCAGATAAACTTGATGTCAGCATGTATATACTTCGTAAGTATGAGAGCGGCGACTACGAGTACAGCCTTAAGCAAATCTGGGAGATTGCCAATAAGCTTGGTATGAAGCTTACTGTCAAGCTGGAAGATCCCGCACTGGCTCCTAAGAAACAGCATATCAGGGAAATACCAATCGATATTGAGTCTGTCAAGGACAGGTTATTTAAGGGGGAGCCAGTGGCCAACATCGCCAACGACCTAGGCACAAGTATATCTCCAGTCTATCGTGCACTTAAGAGCGACTTAGGCATGCACTACAGGAACTTCATGAAGCATTGCCGTAAGGTACGACATAGTATACGAGGTTTCCGTAATCCGCATAGTCTATACCAGCAGTACCTACGTATGGGTTCACTACAGGCAGTGGCGGACCACCACGGTGTATCCAGACAGGCTATACATCAGCAGCTGAAGAAGGCTGGATACAGTATGTCCCTACGCAGGCACGTCCCTGTACATCAGGAACAGGAGATTGTCAGGCTAAGGACCGAGGAAGATCTAACCATTGATGAGGTCACCAGTAGACTGGGCATTAAGAGATATCGTGTCATGAATGTACTACGCAAGCATAAGTTACCCCTAACACATCGTATATCAATGGATAAGAGACGCGGCGATAAGGTACATGCACCAAGTAGTGAAATAGAGATGCATTACAATCGAGGCATGACTATCCATGAGCTGGCTGAACTATATGATGTGAGCGTACCTACCATCATAAGGCGCATGCGAGCTGCAAATATACAGCGCAGACCGCGCGGACACGTCCGTACTCAGCAACAGAAAGACTATGCCAAGTCCATGTTAAATGCTAAGAATAGCTAGAATTACACTGGTGTAATTCAGTAAACTATGGTATAATGTAGGTATTACGGAATGCATTACAGATCCTGTAACACATGTGAGGAGGGATACACATGACTGGTGAAACAATGACAAATGCTGAACTCCTGAAGATACTCGAGAGGACCATTAAGGCCGTGGTGAATTGGAATGGCATGCAGGTTGAGTTCTCCGACGCTTACTTAGAACTACAAGACCACTTCGATCTACAGATTGAGATATCGGAGGGTATCACCATCTTAAAGACTAGCATCCGGGAGACTCCATGATACTAATCCCCATACTACTAGGTATTATGTGTGCAATATTGGCAGGATACAAGGGTAGATCCGCAATCTTATGGCTGACCGCTGGTGTATCCTTGGGCATACCAGCACTACTGGTACTACTAGGTCTACCAAGACTGGAGTGATAACTATGCAGCTATATGACCGTCACGGGGTCCCCATACGTATAGGTTCAACCGTCAAGCTAGACATACAAGGTAATGGACCCGTACGCGGACAGGGCTATGGTGTAGCCAATGGAGATGAAGGTAAGGTATTAGATATCAGGCAACCACAGAATGATCGCGTATTTGAGATGTATGGCTTTGAGATCCTCGTTCACATGCCTAAACATGGAGGGTGGTTAGGACATGACTTCGAGTTCATCGTGGTATCACACGACCTCTGTACCTTATATAACAAGACCGTCGTTCATCCATCCCCATGCGGAGATAATGTATATGCCGAAAGACATCCATGGTAAGCCCATATTCGTAGGTTCCACTGTCATTGTCGACATCTCAGGTCGATGCCCCACACATGGATGGGGCAATATACGCAACGGTGATATAGGTGTAGTACATGAAATATTCAACCGCATGAGTGATAGTCGTTCACATGGTCCATGTATCTTGGTAGACTTCCCGCATCAGAAGGAATGGCATGCGCACGGCTTTGAGCTGATAGTTGCAGGCCTCGACCTATGTACACGCTATAACCAACGTATAATACGCAAGGAGTAGATACACATGAGTAAACGACAAGAGAGAATAATGCGTACCCTGGCAATGAATCGTATGACTGAGGAGGTACTAGGCAATCATCAAGCTCCTCTATCAGAGGAAGATATAATTGCCAGTCTGATCAGACAACATGTCAGTACACAAGCCGCACATCGTAATAGACGTGAGGGGATTCGTAAGCATCACCAGCCCCTGACTAACAAGCATTGCCTTATGTGTAATGCAACCTATGAGTGGATACAGAAACTACGCTATGAGGTCTGGCTCAGGGATATTCCCCACCCTACAGTCCCTGAAACTAGGGAGTTTCATGACAAGATGCAGGAGATACTGAGTATCATCGATGAATTCCTAGGCGATAAGCAAGGAGAGGAGGATGCAGAATGAAGGTAGGTGCACGACTAAGATGCAGAACATCTGAGAGTAAGCACTACGATGCAGAGTTCATTGTCGTTGGCTTTATAACCA
>SLAD01000217.1 GCA_007126995.1 Kiritimatiellia bacterium
GCACTCAGGGTCTGCAGGCAGGCATATTCGATCCGATGCTTGAGCCGAATCTTCATGGGCCCTATTCGCCGCGAGGCCATTAGCGGCGGAAGCGTTGCACGGTGCGATTCAATTCAACCCGGCTTATAGCATGTGCGACAAGCCGACCAAGAGCTGCATGCTGGGATAGGAATCGTTGTTCGCCCGAATCTCCTCATACACAATCCCACCACGCAGTGATGTATAGAGGCTAACCTCGTACTGCACGCCCAACGCCAAGGTATGCGTATCCGCATCGCGATAACGCACGGCCTCGTACCGGTCCCGGAAGGTATCGACCGGGAACCGACTACCACGAATCTCCACGCCCAGATCCGGCAGCGGCTCATGCACCAGCACCGAGCCGTTGCGATAATCATAACCCAGCATGACCGTCACCTCTTCACTGACCGGCACGGCGACGCCGAGTCCGATGGTGTGCCCTTCCCGGTCATACACCGAATTCTCGCTCGCGAAGCGGTTGTCGTACTGATAGAACAACGACAAGGTCAGCGCGTCGGCGACTTCGAAATCGGCGCTCACGCGAGGTTGAAAGGTGGCGCCGAAACGAAAGTCTTGATTATGGAATTCGTACCACATGCCCAGCCCCGCCGACAGCGCGCCCGTCTCCGGCTGCTGTCCCACCAGTTGGCGCACACCCACATCGAAACCCGGCGCGATAAAATTCAGCTTGTTGTAACGCCCATGCACCTCGCCATGCAGGGTGCCGGCCGTGTAGCCGAACAGTCGTTCGCCCAAAGCGAACTGCTGTTCAATCCGCAGTTCCGGCTGAAAGATCAAATCACTCTTCTGGCCGTCGCCGTCAAAACTACGGTTGATGTTGTCGTCGTAGCGCACCTCCAGATCGATCTCGGGATACCAATCTCCCAGCCACAGCGGTGCTTGTTGTGCGGAGGCCAAATCAGCCGTGAAGCTGATCAGGGCCACGCCGGTACACATTTTGATCGCCTTTTTCATGTCGTTCCTTTCGTTCTCCTGTAAACGATTGCTGCCCTTATATACGCTATGCCGTTCGGGAATGGAAGATTGCAGTATCCACCGCCCACACCACCTGTGCTCAGGACCGATTCGCCAGCCAAGCCCGTATGGACGGCGCATTCGGATCATTCGGCTCAAGCTCGAGAAAACGTTCGTAATGTCGCCGCGCCCGGCCCGCTGTGGCGCGGTCTTCCGCGTACAAGATGCCAAGCAACAGGTGGGCCGCAGCCAAGTCGGCATTGATCTCCAGCGCCCGGCTCAACGAGCTGATCGCCGCCTCGCGCTGCCCCGCCTGATGTTGCGCATAGCCCAAATTATACCACGTCTGCGCATTGCCCGGCTCCAATTCCACAGCGGCCCGAAAGGCCGCCCGCGCTTCCGGCCAACGATTACGCTGCAGCTCGATCAGGCCCGTATTATAGTGGGCGCGCTCCAAGGTCGGATCCTGTGCCAACGCGCGCCCGTAATAGAACAGGGCGCTGTCCCAATCTTGCCGCCGCTGATATGAAACCCCGCGCTGGTAGGCCTCGCGCGCCTGCCGCAGCCGCCGCGCTTGCTCCGGGGACACACGCGGCACATCCGCAACAACCGGCTCGGGGGCCGGCGGCGGACGCAACGCCAGCAAGCGCTCGGTGGCGTGCACCGCACGCGGATCCTGTGGAAAGCGTTCGGCAAATTGCGCGTAGGTGTCGGCGGCCAGCCGATTGATGCCCACCGTCTCATAGGTTTCCGCCAAGGCCCACAAGGGGCTGGGATCCTGCTCCGCCAACGGCACCGCCCGGCGTAAGGCGTCGAGGGCGGTATCGTAATCGCGGCGCGCCGTTGCGCTCTGCGCCAGCAGGATCCATTCCTGCGCCCAACCCGGCTCCAACTCGACAGCGCGTTCAAACATGCGCTGGGCAGCGCGCGTATCGTCCCGGTCGAGATAATGGCGCCCCAACGCCGAGTGCAAAGTCGCCGCGTCCGGAAGCTGTTCGATCCCTGCCCGCAACACCTGCTCCTCCTGCTCCCGCTCACCTTGCTGGCGTACACTGGCCGCCAGCCGCATGTAGCGGGCAATGGCGCGATCATGATCGCCGGCGGCGACAACCTCCGCAATGGAGGCCAGCAACTCATCCAAGGAGGGCGGCTCCGGCAGCGCGACCGGCTCAACCTCAACATCCGTCACCGGCTCGAGTTCCGCAGGCGGCGCGCGCAAGGCCCGCAACGTGCGGCGCGCCTCGTCCGCCCGAGTACCCGTCGGGGTGACCGCCAGATACTGCTCAAAATACGCTTTGGCGTGCTCCGCCTGATCCGGGCTCTTGGCATACAACTGCGCCAGATTGAAAAGCGCGGGCGGATAGTGCGCATTCTGTTCCAGTGCCTGCATCAAGAAAGCGATCGCCTCCGCCGTACCGCCGTCCTCATGCTCCACGCTGGCCAATGCCGTCAAGATGCGCGCGGAATGCGGATCGCGGGCGCGGGCTTCGTAGAGCGCCCGCCGCTGATCGCGTTGCCCCGCATCGCCACGCAGGCGATGGACTTCTGCGAGATACTCCCAAGGCTGCGCATCGCTTGGCGACAACGCGCTCGCCGTCTCAAACCACGTGCGCGCCTCCATCCAGTTGCCGACCTCCAACGCGAGCACGCCCAGATTAAGGACCGGCTCGTACAGTTCATCGTGTATCGCGTGGCTAGCCTCGAAATGGCGACGCGCCGCCTCGGCATCGCCCGCCCGCCAAGCCAGCACGCCCAGATGATGATGCGCAAAGGCGTTGGCCTCATGGCCGGGCCGTAGCTCAATCGATTCCTGCAACAAGTCGCGCGCCTGTTCCAATCGGCCACGCTCCAGTTGGCGCAGCCCCTGCTCATAGGCCTTCTCCCCCGAAGGCCGGCCACACCCCGCCGCAACGATTAGCAATCCAATAGCTATAAGGGACCGAATCATCCCGCCACTCTATTTGATACTGGAAAACTTAGCAAGTACCGTGCATCATCCCGCAGCATGACGTCGCTGTTGATGATTCAACTGCCTGCCTTGCTGGTTTTGCTCGCATGCTCCGCCTTCTTTTCGAGTTCTGAGGTCGCCTTGTTCTCCCTCAGCCCGCTGCAACTGCGCCGCATGGATCAAGCGCAGCCCCGCGCCGCCCAACTGCTCCGCGCCATCCTGCATCCGCCCACGCGCCTGCTGTCGACGATCTTGATCGGCAACACCTTCGTTAATGTAGGGCTCTCGGTCCTGGGCTATGCCGTCATCATCCGGCTGCTGCCGGCAGCCGGGGAATGGACCGCCGTCCTGATCATGACCCTCGTGCTGCTGGTGTGCGGCGAAGTGGTGCCCAAACGAATTGCCTTCATCTGGCCCGAACGCATGGCGCTGCTGTACGCGTGGCCCCTGACCCTGATCATGCGCGGCCTCACACCGCTCCGCATCGGCCTGGAACACATCACGCACCAATTTCAGCACATCTTCAAGCCACGGGGTCGCACGTTGTCGGATGACGAGCTGGAAACCGTCGTGGAGCTGAGCGGCGAAGCCGGCGTCTTGCACGCGTCCGAACGCGACATGCTGAAATCCATTCTGCGGCTCGAGGATCTACAGGCACGTGATGTGATGACGCCGCGCGTCGATCTGATCGGCTACGATCTCAACGACGGCGAGCACGAGCTGGCGACCATCGCCAAAAAGGCAAAGGTCCGGCACCTACCGATCTATCGCGCATCCATCGATCAAATCGAAGGCCTGCTGGACGTGCGCCGGTTCCTGCTGGATCCGCAGCATAACCTCCAGTCCGCCCTCGGACCGCCCGCTTATGAGCCCGAGTCCGCGCCACTCGATCAACTCCTGACCCGCTTCCTGCGGGATCGACGCCGAACCGCGATCGTCGTTGACGAATACGGCGGCACCGCCGGTATCATCACGCGCGGCGACATCGTCGAGGAAATCACCGGCGACATCGATGACGAGCACAGCGATCACAAGCAGCTCTTCGAAACCGCCGGCGCGAATCGCTGGATGCTGGACGGACAAATCAGCCTCGAGGAAATCAATCAGCGTCTCGGCGTCCAGCTTGAAGCCGAGGGCGCGGATCGCTTGGCGGGCTGGATCGCCGCCCAGTTGGAGCGTATGCCGCGAACCGGCGATCAAGTCGTCGCTCAAGGCTGCCGGGCAGTGGTCCGCCAAATGCGACGGCACCGCATCACGCTCGTCCTGCTCGAGCGACGAGCCCCCACCATCAATACGGAGGGCGGCGCATGAGCGGCTTCGATCTCATTCTCTTGTTGATCGCGCTGGTCGGCAGCGCCCTCTATTCCGGCCTCGAAACCGGCGTCGTATCCATCAATCGCATTCGCCTGCAGCATTTGATCCGGCAGGGCGAGAAGGCGGCGGCGCGAACCGGGCGCTTCGTCGAGAATCCGGATCTGCTGCTCGGCACCACACTGGCCGGCACCAATTTGTGCAATGTCATCATCTCCGTCGTCAGCGCGCAGTTGGCGGTGGCATGGCTCGGCGGATCCGGGCTCTGGGTCGCCAGCTTAGGCGCGACCGTGGCGCTGCTGATCTTCGGGGAGTATCTGCCCAAGGCCTGGTTCCGCAGCTATCCCGCCTACCGCGTCATGCCGTTTTCGTGGTTCCTGACGGTTTCGGCCTGGGTCTTCTCGCCGCTCAGCAGTGGCATCATGCGGTTGGCGCGCTGGCTGATTCCCGGTCGCGCTGACAACGAGGGCGGCAGCCCGTTCATCACCCGGGAGGAGCTGGCCTTTCTGGCACGGGAAGGCGAGCAAACCGGCGAACTCACCAGCGCCGAGCGCCGCATGATGCACGGCGTGCTGGCCCTGTCGCTGAAGACCTGCGAGGAAGTGATGACCCCGCGGGATCAAATGACCATCACACGCCCCGGAACCGCCGTCCGCGACGTATTGGAACTGGCGCGCACACACCATATCAGTCGCGTGCCGGTTTATGACGACACCGTCGGGAAATTCATCGGTTTCATCAACATCATGGACCTGTTGATCGGCGATGCGCCGCCCGACGCAGTCGTCCGCGATTACGCCCGCCCGCCACAATACGTGCGCGCCCCGGACCGCATCGATCGCGTGTTGCCCCGCATGCGCATGACCCGCCAACCGCTCGCGCTCGTCCACGACGAACAGGAGCGCGTCATCGGCTTGATCTCGGTAGAAGACATCATGGAGGAAATTATCGGCGAGATGTGAGCGAAAGATCGCCCACAATCTTAAAGCTGTGTCCGTCCCGCTCAATCCGCAGTTCCCGGCACGGAAACGCCTGCGGCAACTTTTCGCGCAACAAATCCAGCACCTCCCGCTCAATGCGATCCATCACCTCAGGCGGCACACGCGCCAACGTGGAGAGGCGGATCGAAATAATGTATCCGCGCCCATGAACCGACCCGAAACCGGCGGAAAAAGCCGCCCCCAGGTCGAACAAACCGTCCTGCGAAGGATTCGAGGTCGTGCCGCGGGCGGGACGACTCGGATGCAACGGATACTTTGCGCCGTACCGATCTTCCATGATCTCGTCGATCTCATGAAAGACCTCCGCTAGTTTCTGTTCCCATGCGCTGACACGCGGATCGCGAAAACTCATCAACTGCTCCTCTTTGCGTTGGATCAAAAAAAGGTTGTACCTCCCCTTCCGACTATTGTAAGCGGGAAGGACGAAATCGAAAATTCAATGGAGATGTCCAGCTATGAATGTACCCAAAGATTTGAAATATACCAAGACCCACGAGTGGGTACAGGTGGATGACGATTCGGCAATCATCGGCATCACCGATTTTGCGCAATCGCAACTCTCCGACCTGACCTACGTTGAGCTACCGCAAGCAGGCGATCATATCGAAGCGGAAGAAGAGGTGGCCGTCCTGGAATCCGTCAAAGCGGCTTCAGATATCTACGCGCCGTTGAGCGGCACGATTGTCGAAGTCAACGAGGCGCTCGACGGCAACCCCGAACTCATCAACACCGATCCCTACGGCGAAGGCTGGCTCTTCCGCATCACGCCGGACAACATCGCCGATATCGATCAGCTCCTGGATGCCGACCAGTACGAAGAATCGCTGCCGAATGAATAAACAGGCGCACGGCTGGGCCGTGACCTTCCCCGCGCCACAGCCCTTCGCCCCGACCGAGGCGCTGCAGGAATCGCTGGCGCGCGCGCGGTATGAAGAGCGCATCCCGGACACCGTGCTGTTTTTGCAGCATCAACCCGTCGTCACACTCGGGCGACGCGGACGCACGGAACACGTGCTGGTTCCGCCGGAACACTTACAACGGCAAGGCATCGCATTCCATCGCGCCGGTCGTGGCGGCGACGTCACGTATCATGCGCCCGGCCAATGGATCGTGTACCCTATTTTGCGCCTGGGCGCATTAGGCGCGGACGCGCACGGCTATCTCCATAACATGGAAGAAATGGTCATCCGGACCTGTGCAGATTTCGGCGTGCAGGCCTTTCGCGTCGAAGGTAAAAACGGTGCGTGGACAGCAGCCGGCAAAATTGCCGCCATCGGCTTTCACCTCAAGCGCGGCATCACCCTGCACGGACTCAGCTTCAATGTGGATATCGACCTGGCCGGTTTTCAACTGATCGTGCCCTGCGGCCTGGTCGGCGATCCCGTGTGTTCATTGAAACAACTACTGGGCGATCAGGCACCAACACGGGAAGCGGTGCGGGACCGTTTGGAGTACCACTTCACGTCCGTTTGTGGACGTCCCCTGATCCCGCGCCCCCCTGCAGACCTGCCCAACCTCCCGCGCTAGTCGTTACCAATCAGCCGACCGGTGACATGCAGCCATCATGGCTTGACCTCGCCAAAATTGCGCGCCTGCGTGTCATCGGCAGGCTGAATTGGCTTGCTCGCGTCACTATTGGAATCTGTCATCTGCCTTCTTCTCGGTCACGGTCTTTCCGACACAAGCAAGCCACCCCGTCTGGACATCGACCTGACGGTCAAATTCTGGCACATACGGCTTAATGTCGAATAGTGGAGTGCCATCGAGGATGTCCACATTCTGGACATGCAGAATGCCGCCTTCGATTCCGTCAAGCTGGACAATGGAGATTCCGACCGGGTTCGGGCGTTTAGGCGCACGTGTTGCGAAAACACCACGCGGCTCCGAATCCATGAAAGGCACAACGTGCAGCTTGAATCCTTCGATGCGGTGAAAATGGTAAAGCAAAA
>SLAD01000156.1 GCA_007126995.1 Kiritimatiellia bacterium
CATCCATTGCCTCGCTGACATACAAGATGGTGACGCCCGTTTCCTGGTCGCCGTTCGCCACGGCCCACTGAATCGGACTGGCACCGCGATACTTGGGCAGCAGCGAAGGATGAATGTTGATGGCACCCAGCGGCGGAATCCGCAAGATTTTGGGAGATATATATTGTCCGTAAGCGGCCACTACGATGATGTCGGGCTTCAGTGCTTCAATGGCCGCAACCGATTCCGGTTTCCCGACCTTTTCCGGAGTCAGTACGGGCACTTCGTGCCGCTCAGCCAATTCCTTGGCGGGACAGGCACACAAGCGCCGATTCCGCCCTTTGGGTCGGTCGGGCTGGGTAATGACCGAAACGACTTCCCAGTCCGGTTGCCGCACTAAGCGTTCGAGCGCCGGACAGGCGACATCGCCTGATCCCATGAATAAAATCCGCATACCAAAAACTCCTTATTGTGCCCAACCAGTCAGGCACATAGTATCCCTTACTTATGCAACGATTGATTGCACAATACCAGCAAAACGACCAAACAGAAGGTTGGCTCGAATTCAGTGATCCGCAGCAGGTGATCGAGGCACAGTCCCCGCCAGAGGTTTTACCCGCGTTACGCGCGATTGAGATGGCGGTTGAGCAAGGGGCCTGCGCCGCCGGCTATCTCACCTATGAAGCCGCCAGCGGCATGGATGCCGCCATGAATACACACTCGAACGGCGATCTACCGCTGCTGCGCTTTGGGATCTATCGTGACTACCAGCGACGCCCCACCCTGCCCAAGTCGGGATCGGACTATGCGACCGGCGAATGGACCGCCTCAATCAGGCCCGACGACTATCAACGCGCCATCGATCGTATCAAAGAGTGGATTGCGCAGGGTCACACCTATCAAGTGAACTTTACGCTGCGCCTGCTTAGCGAATTCTCCGGTGATCCTCTGGGATTCTTCTCCGCATTGTGGGAGAGTCAGCAGCCCAAGTATGCCGCCTATGTGGCGGATGGGCCGCACCACTTGTGCTCTGTGTCGCCTGAGCTTTTCTTTCGCCTCGACGGCGAGCAGCTAACCACTCGTCCGATGAAGGGTACCGTTCCGCGCGGTCGCACGCTGAGCGAGGATGAAGAGCAGCGCAATGCCTTGCAGGCATCGGCCAAAAATCGAGCAGAAAACATTATGATCGTCGACATGATGCGCAATGATCTGGGCCGAATTTCTCCGCCCGGATCGATTCGCGTCGACCCTTTGCTCTCGGTGGAACGCTACCCCACCCTCTGGCAAATGACCTCGACCGTGCAGGCGCGCACAACACGCCGGTTTGACGAAATTATGGCCGCATTATTCCCGTCATGCTCCATCACCGGTGCACCAAAGATCCGCACGATGGAGCTGATTCGCGAACTCGAGCCCGGGCCACGCGGTATCTATACGGGAGCGATCGGCTTTCTGTTGCCGCGACACCCTGACACTTCGGACGCGAAACGCTTTGCCCAGTTCAACGTGGCCATTCGCACCGTGCATGTGGACACCGACACACAGCGGGCGGAATATGGCACCGGCGGCGGGATTGTGTGGGATTCGGAAGCTTTGCACGAATATGATGAATGTAAAACGAAGGCCTTGATTTTATCACGCCTGAGCGGCAGCTTTGACCTGCTGGAGACGCTGTTGTGGAAGCCCACCACGGGATACTTTCTCATGGAGCATCATTTAGATCGACTCAGTGATACGGCCAACTATTTTGGCTACGCATTTGATCGTGAAGCAATCCGGCGCGAATTAATCAACGCTGCCGCGGCGTTGCCGCCGCAACGGCATCGCGTTCGCCTCCTACTGGATCGCTCAGGCCAAGTGACCCTTCAGTCAGCGCCTCTTACGGATCGGCGACCTCGCTGGCTCGTCGCGCTTGATGATCGCGCGATTAACGATCAGGACCCATTTCTGTTTCACAAAACGACCGCGCGTCAGCGTTACGAGGACGCACAGGCGCGCTTCCCAGAACAGGATGATGTATTGCTTTGGAATGAGCGCGATGAATTAACGGAATCCTGTATCGCGAATCTTGCGCTGAAGATTGACGGGCAATGGTACACGCCGCCAGTCGCGTGCGGCTTGCTGAATGGCACACTGCGCGAAGCGCTGGTTCGCCGGGGCAGGCTTAAGGAGCGCATCCTGCACAAGGATGATCTGCACAAAGCATCGGACCGTCTGCTCTTCAACTCGGTTCGCGGCGGGTTCCGCTTCGATCTGACGGAAGCTACGAAATAGTCTCGGCAATCGCTTGATCGAAGCCGACGAGATTGTCGTCCAATCGCGAGGGCCGATTACGCGCCAACCAATTCTCGCTAAATATCGGCTTCAGTGCGCGCCAAGCCTCTTGATGAGCCTCCAGCGTACGGGTGTCGATTGACTTTCCTACGCGCACACGCCGGGCCATGTGCACGCGCTCCAATGCGAGCAGGTTCATCCGACGCGCAATGTCATACTCTGCGACGGACTGCTGATCAAATGTGGGCAAGCCCGAAGGATCAATGTCGATCCGAATGGAGGCTTGTTCATGAAGTAGCTCCGCAACTTCATCCTCGCTTAGCGGCATATCATTGATCACGGGGTGCGCCTGGCAAAATCCGGTCCCAAACCCTTCCGGCGCACTCAATCGTTCCAAAGCGGCGAAATACGCCCATTCCCCCAGTCGCTCGTCGCCGATGGCGCGTATGGCGCCACACTGTCCGACACTGCTTTCGCCAAACATATGCAGGAGATAGCGCTCCGTGAATATCGACGTTTCGGGTGCCGGGGTTTCACTTCCATTCCACGCGCAGGCTGCCGCGTAAGCCATGGTATGCAGACTCACCGCCAACGTGTTGCGGTGCCCGGCATCGCCCCAATCTGTGATCATCAGCCCGCTCGCGCCTTCGCGTCTCGCGATGGCCGCGAACTGGTGCGTATTTTGCATCGCTTGAGACAGGCGCGTGCCGTGACTCTTCCAGCCGTGGGTGCCGGGGCAGCAAAGGAAGGTCAGTCCCGCCTCGCGAAACTCGTGCGTGCGCTGCATGCGCGGTCCGTTCGGATCATAATCCCAATTCAGCATGACGAGATCAGGCGGCAAGTCATTGAGTATTTCGGGATGCCTGAGGACGATATCGCCCCACAAATTCATGTGTTTACCGTGCTGCTGACACAAATCATACAGTTTGAGGATGAATTCCAGATAGACGCGGCCCACGCCCTTTGACTCCGCCGCCGCTTTCGACTTCCCCTGCCCTAATTCCCATGGTTCATCGCCGCAGACATTGAAGTCCAGTGCATCGAAATGCGGCAGAAAATCGGCATAGAGGTCGGCGACCAACTCAATCGCGCCCGGTTCCTGCGGGCTCAACGTGGTGCCGCCAGGCCAACCGCGATAGCCCGGCAATTCGCCGAGCTGTTGATGGGCCGACAGCATCAGGATCTTCTCCATATGCCCCAAACTGGCCAATGAGGGCACCAAACGGACATGATGCCGACGGGCGAATTCGCGCAACGCTGCGATGTCGTCCGGTGTGAAGGGATCGTATCCGACGCCGATGTCGGGATGCGACTGAAACGTGAATACGTTTTCGACGTAGAGTTGCAGCTCGTTCAGCTTCCAGCTCGCGAGTCGCTCAATCAATTGCTTTAGGGTAGCTACGGTCGGGACTTTCCCCCGGCTACAGTCCAAATAACAACAGCGTCGATCAAAGTCGGGGTAATCGGTGATGGCCAGACAGGGCAATCGCTTACCATGAAGACGCAGCAACTCGCGCAACGTCTGCACGCCGTAAAATAGGCCCGCGTCCGTGCCAGCCGCGATATCTATTCCCTCTGACCGTATGCTTAGTGCGTAGGCGTCTTGTGCGTGCTGATCGTCACGGTGAAAGCGGATCGCGAATGGTGTGTCGGCGGAATCCGCAGCGCGCTGAACGCCGAGCGATGAAAAGGCAGCCAGCACCTGATCCGTCGCCGTCTCGTCTTCCAGCCCTTCGGCAAGCACACGAACGAAGGCGGGCAAGGCAACCGAATCGCCCAACGACTGGTACTGCTTCGGCGGAATCAGCCAGTTCATGCGCTTAGCTCGACCTCTGTGATAGATATCCAATCTGCACGGACGAATACTGTGGTCTTGCGCTAGGCGAGGCAATCATCAAATGGTGTGTGCAAACGTGTTCGGGGTCGATAAGCGTTGGACACCCATGGTAGGCTGACCGAGTCATGATTCGTGTTGCCACATTTAACGTAAATTCTATCCGTACCCGCCAAGACATCGTGATGGACTGGCTGCGGAAATGGGAGCCTGACTTTTTGGCGCTGCAAGAAACAAAAGTCGCCGATCCCTTGTTTCCGCTCGATGTCTTCACCGACGCGCAATATCACGTCATTTTTCGGGGACAAAAATCCTATAACGGCGTAGCGCTGCTCAGCCGCCAGCCAGCCAAGACGTGCTCCTTCGGCTTCGATGATGGCGGACCAATGGACGAGTCACGCTTGCTGCGGGCTGATTTCAAAGGGCTATCCATCATCAACACGTACGTGCCGCAAGGACGCGACATTGAGCATTCCATGTATGCTTACAAGATCGAGTGGCTAAAACGATTGCGGGCCTACTTCGATCGCGCATTTACGACGGGACGAAAGGTGCTTTGGGTGGGCGACATGAACGTCGCGCATGATCCCATCGATGTACACAACCCAGCGGAGCGCACCAAGCATGTGTGCTATCACCAAGCGGCCCGGAACGCCTTTGCGCACTGTCGCGATTGGGGTTTCATCGATACCTTCCGGCTTCATCATCCCGAAGGGGGCCATTACACCTTTTACGACTATCGAAATCCCCGCAACGTGGAGGAACGAAAAGGCTGGCGGATCGACTACATTCTGGCCAGTCCGGTGCTGGCCCGCGCCTGTACGACGTCATGGATCGACGTGCAACCGCGCCGCGAGGCCCGGCCATCGGATCATGTGCCGCTGATCGCGGAATTTGACCTCTAATTCCCCATCAGTCGCGCCTGACGGCTATTGGAGATCAATTGATAGCTCTGCCGGATACGTTCGCCCACCCGCGCTTGGGGCGGGGCTTCCGCGCGCACCGCCTCCAACAGGCTGATGGCGCGGCGACACATCGGCTCGACTTCAGCCAGCACATCTTGATCGCGATCCTGCAGGAACTGCTGAAACAACGCATCTGCCTCACGCAGCAAACGCATTGCCCGGACATAATCTGGGTGGTCCCACACCTCCGTTGTCTCGGGCTGCTCGGGCACCGCCTCGTTGGCCGCGGGGGGCTGTTCACGTACGGGCCGCGTGACGGGTGCCGCTTGTCGCGGCTCGGCGACAGGCCGCGTAGGCGCAGGTGCAGGCCTAGGCCGCGCCGGGGCCGGATCAGCAACCTCGGCGCGCGGCGCCGGTACTTCCTCTACCGCCCCAACAGCCTCAACCGGCTGACTGGGCGGACGGGGTTGAATCAAGTAGAATGCTCCGGCGTAGGCACCAGCCACGATCAAGAGCAATGCGGCGGTCTTCCCTGCTTGACCGGACCAGCGCTCCCGGGTGCTGGCGGGACTGCTTTCCGTCGGCGATGCAGCCACCTTAAGCCCCTTCCCCTGCCCACGGACAGCCCCGGCGGCAGACGGCGTGGCCCTGCGTAACGCGGGTTTCTTCGGAGCCGGCTGACTGGCGGAACGCGGAATTTGAGCCGGGCGCATATGACTTTGCTCAGCGCGCGTGGCCGAATCACGCACGTCCGTTCGCTTCACGGTACTTGATCCCTCGGGTCCTAATTCTCCTCGTGGCAGCCGACCAGCCTGGACCTCTTCAATATCGCGGATAACATCATCCCAACCCGTATACCGCTCCCGGCGATCTTTTCGCATCATCTTCTCAACCAGAAACGCTGCGCCATTGCTAACCTCCGCATTCAACACTTGCGGATCAGCGATGAAATCGGTCTGATGACATTGCGCCGCCGTTTCGTCATCGGCCTGCGCAAAGGGCATAAGGCCCGTCAGCATATGGTAGAGTGTCGCGCCGAGCGCATACACGTCCGTGCGGTAATCGAGATCTTCAACGCCGCCGGCTTGTTCGGGTGACATATAGTTCGGTGTTCCGACCAGATACCCCTTATCCACATCCGCGGTAACCCGCCCGATCGCACGCGCCAGTCCCAGATCGGTGACGCGTATGGTGCCCTCATGATCAATCAAAATATTTGCCGGCTTGATATCGCAGTGAATGACGCGATGGTTTTCCCACATCTTTTGCAGAATCTCGGCAACGCCCTTCGCGATCATGAGCGCTTGTTTTTCCGGCAAGTCCCCTTTTCGGGTCAACAACTGATGTACCGAAAAGCCCGCCACATATTCCATCACGTAGTAGACGAGCCCATCTATTTCACCGGCATCGAAAATTTCGCACAGCCCATGATGCCTCAAGCTGGCGGCCGCCTTTGCCTCGGCTTGAAAGCGGCTGACATCAGCGCCCGCGCTGATTCGATCGGCATCAAGCACTTTGAGTGCGACCAAGCGATCCAATGAAAGCTGCTTGGCCTTCCACACCGTGGCCATGCCGCCGTCGGCAATTCTGTCAACGATCTCGTATCCCGGAATGTTCGGCGTTTTCATGATAGACCTCTGCTGCCCCTAAAAATCGCACGGTTCCATGGGTGGGGTCAAATGGGAATTCGATGGGAATAAGTCTGACCGGGTCAGCTGCGCCCGAACAGACGACGCCACTGACTAAGGCGAGCGGGCAGATTGTTCGCCTCGCTGAGATCGGAAATCACGGCCATACCATCGGCGCCCGCCTCCAGCAGCGGTTGCGCATTTTCCACGGTAACCCCGCCGATTGCGACCACCGGACAGGGCGTAAGCGCGCGTAAGGCGGCGAAACCATCCACATCCAGCGGCACATAATCACACTGTTTGGAATTCGTGGCATAGACGGTGCCAATACCCATACAACTGGGGCGGTACGCCCATGCCCGAGCCAACTCGCTGTACGACTTCGCACTCAGGCCGAGCCGGCAACCCGCTTGTTCAATCGCCGCAGCGGCTTCGTCCGAGACATCATCTTGTCCCAAATGCACGCCATAGGCATTGCAGGCGACGGCGGTCCGCCAGTGATCGTTAATATAGAGGCGTGTGTTATATTCTTGTGCCAAGCGAACCGACTCGCGAATCTGGTCTTCCAACACCGG
>SLAD01000423.1 GCA_007126995.1 Kiritimatiellia bacterium
GGCCGTGTGCGTGCGCGGGCAGATTTGCGCCGACGCTTCACACTGGGCTTCTCATAATGCCGATGCGATCGAATCTCGCGCATGGTGCCTTCACGATCCAGCTTCTTTTTCAGCCGGCGCAGCGCCTTGTCAACGGATTCTCCTTTACGAACTTTTACTTCTGACACGGGTAACTAACTCACACTCCCTTCGAACATTCCGGCCGGCACCACATCCGATGCGGACAGGCGGGAACAGCAAATGTGGGCCGAACCTAGGGAAAACAGGCCACGCTGTCAATGCTGCTTTCGCACCTTTCGCACCTTGCTTGGGGCGGTGGCCGACAATCCACTTTCGACTGCATGCGCCGTTAAAGGCAGCGGCGTGTAGTTGCTGGCTTAAGTAACCGGCTCAGTGCATCATTGATGGTGCCCGAAAACGCGCGTCAAACGTTTGCTAGCCTTCCATGGGGGAATCCCTGCTTTTGCAGCCTTTGCGGCTTTTGAATTGCCTGCTGTCGACTAAAGCAAAGAGAATGGCCCGTCGGCAGGGTTGGGTGGACAGAGACGAATAGGAGAGGCATATGAAGATACGAGGGCGTGATCAATGGATTCCTTGGGGGCACGCACTTTTGATCCTATTCATCGGCCTTCTCTTTACCGGATGCGCTACGGTCCCACGGCAGGATCTTTCTATAAAGGACATGTACCCAGCCCGGCCGGCCCAGCCCGTAGCTGAGGGTGTGGAACCTATCGCTTCGCAGTATCAGGTCTTGGCCGGCCGCGCAGCGGAAGAGTCGACGGCGAAAGAGCCGGTACACTATGCCCAATTGCTGCAAACGGGCGATGACGCCCTGCTGGCCCGGTTACATCTGATACGTGCCGCGGCAGAGTCCATCACTATCCAGACCTTCCTTTGGAAAGACGACGCGGTAACACGCGTGCTCTTCGACGAGTTGCTGCAAGCTGCTCAGCGCGGTGTGCGGGTCAGAATAATAGTCGATGCCTATTATCCCATGGGCGAACCGCGCCAGATCGCGGCTTGGGCCGAGGCGCACGAAGGGTTGCAGCTTCGCATATTCAACCCCTTTACCGCAACAGCCGCACCAACCGGGGGCGGCTTCTTGGAGGCCTTGACGTTTCGCCCACGCGGCGTCAACCGCCGCATGCACAACAAGACGTTCGTGGTCGATGAGCACATCGCGATTCTCGGCGGCCGCAATATGGAGGGGACCTACTTTGATCGCCATCCGACCTTCATATTCAGAGACCGCGATGTGGTTATCATCGGTCCGGAGGCCCGCCGGGTGGCGGCTATGTTCGACGTGTTCTGGAACCACGAGCGCACAGTACATCCCTTCCAATTTGCCGATGTGCAAGCGGAGTATCTGAGCGTTGTCAACCGGCCACACCCTCGGCCGTCCGCGCAGGACTTTATAATCGTTGGTGATTTGCTCGAAAAGGCCAACGCGCCGGACTTGGCAGCGTTGCGATCCCATATGGCCTTTCATCCGATCGCATCGGTGGAATTTACGTCAGACCGGCCATCGCGTTCGCGCTATATCCGACGCCGTATGACCAGGATCACGCGCGATATGATTCGGCGGGCGGAGGAAAGTCTGGTCTTTCAAACCCCGTATTTGATCTATGAGCCGCGTAACCGTCGTGACCTGCGGCATGCCCGACGTAATGCGCCCGGGGACGTAGAAGTCTCTATTTCTGCGAATAGCCTGGCGACCTCGGATCAAGTGCGCGTATATGCCATGTCCTACAAACACCGTCGCCACATGATCCGCAAAATGGGCATGAATATTTATGAACTGCGGCCCGTACCGGGCGACGCTGACCTCATCGTGCCGGGCTATGATCATATTCAGGAACTCTTTACCGAATACGTTCCTGATGAAGGCGACAAATCGCCAGCGCGCATTCGGCCCACTACGCCGCGTGTCGCTTTGCACGCCAAGACCGTAGTCAAAGACGGGCAAAGCGTGCTAATCGGCTCCCACAATTTCGATCCGCGCTCAACCCGGATTAATGCCGAATGCGGCGTGATTATCCGTGACCCCGATTTTGCGCAACTGGTCGAGGCGGACATCCGGCGCGACATGCATCCGCGTAATAGCTGGATCGTGGCCCGGACACCGATGCCTCCCGGCTTCTGGGCGAAGACCAGCCGTCAGATCAGCGCCGGATCATCTCGGTTGCCTTTCCTTGATCTCTGGCCCCAACGCTATATGAGTTCATTCGAGCCGGTTGACATGGACAACATTGTCCCGCCCCGGCAGGAGGATTTCTCTCAGCACTACCGTGATGTTGGGCATTTCCCGGAAGTCGATGATCCCGGCGCCATGTGGCGTCTGCGATTTGTTAAGTGGTTCGGCGGATGGGCGCGATTCTTAATGTGAGGAGCACAGCACGCATGCGATTTAGGCACATCCCTGTCGGGGAATCCTGCATATCGGAGAGGATATGAATAATAATCGATCATTGACGTCAAAAGTAGAAAGCCACTGAATAGCAAAACTACAGGAGTGCATCATGAAACATTTCTATCATGTAATTCTCGCCGGAATCATACTGCTATCCTGGTCGCTGGCAGGGGCCGTCAATGCAGGCGAACCGCCGATGCCGGATCATCCGCCACCCATTATCGTTGGGGAGGTATTCCAATTCGTAGAAGGGTCGTGGGCTGAGTATGAAGTGCTCGACAAATCAGATCACTCAACATTCATCCTTCGCATGTCCATTCTCGGACAGGAGCGGGTCCGACCCTCGATGTTCTCGCGGCAGCAGACGTATCGCTGGCTCGAGATTGATGTGAAGATGCCTGATGAGCCTCGCACCGTAATCAATTATCTGGCGGAAGAAACGGATGAAGGGCCGGGCGATCCGAATGAGATGATTCTTCAAATTGAGGGCTTCCGAGACCCTATTCGTTTAGGGCGGATGTGGCTGCGGGGCAGCAACGAATCCGTTGTTGACGCAGCGTATGAATGGACCCGTCAGGATGTAGGGGAAGAGGTCATCACCCACGGCGATCGCTCCTTTACCGCTTGGCGCGTGCAGGCGGAGGCGGAAGACGGGACCACCGTGGAAGCCGTGGTCAGTGAGGAGCTGCCGCCTTTCGGCTTGTATTTTGCGGAGACGCACGAGCAACGCATGACCTTGCTTGATTGGGGCATGGGCGCAGAGAGCACCATCACAGGAGAGCCGATCGGCCTGGCCCGATGGATTGCCCGGCAAGTCCGTGAGGGCGTGCCAGCGGAGTAAGGACAAAATGCGCCAACTGCATGGTGGAAAGCCGATGTAGGTGCTGGAGCACGACGTATAGCCAGAGCCGATTCACCAGAACATCGTTGCGGCCGTTGCCGCGATGCCCGCGCAAGGCTTCCAGCAGAGGTCCGTCCGGCAGCGTGAGGAAGTCGAGCGGATGGGCCCTGTCTGCCTCCCGAGGCTTTTGCTTTGCTTCCGTTGCCGAGTAGGGCAAGGTACGCACCTTCAATTTAACGACGAGGAGAATGCTGTGGGATTTGAAAGTGGAACCATAAGTTGTCGCGTATTTTTTATGCCTCGCGACCTGCCGGAAGATGCGGTGGACCGGTTTGCGGCCCAGGCGGCGCCGTCCCTGGAAAGTTTGCGGGAGGAGCCGATTCAAGGCTGGGTCGGTGGCCGGCACTTGCTGGATCGCGTGATTACACCCGAGAACGCCTATTATGCCAGTCATCTGCGCCTGTCGCTGATGCAGGCGGTACGTCAGATTCCGCCCGCGCTGCTGAAGGCGGAGCAAACGATGGAGGAATTGGCCCATTTGCAGGCGACGGGGATGCAATTCATTCGCCGCAAGGAACGATCCGAAATCAAGGCCGCGATTATAGAGCGGTTACTGCCGCAGATGCCGCCCCAGCTGAAAGGCATTCATGTGGTCCAGTCCGCGGCCCAGCCACTGATTTATGCGTCCTGTATATCGGAGAAGCAACTGGATGCTTTTCAGATCGCCTTCGCGCGGGCAATGGGGTTTGCCTTGATCCCTGCCATGCCGGCTGAAACGGCGTTACGGCGCAAGCAAATCGATGCCGAGGAACTGATGCCCTCGAGCTTTTCGCCTGATCTGGAGGACCGGCAGGTACACCATATCGTGGGCGAGGATTTTCTGACGTGGCTTTGGTACATGTCGGAAGCCGAACAGGGCGCCATCGCGCTCGAAAATGAGTCCGTGGCGGTGCTGATCGAGGGCCCGTTGACTTTTCATATGGAAGGGGACGGCGCTCATTTGGCGGTCTTGCGTAAAGGAGCGCCCCTGCTCAGCGCCGAGGCCAAGACGGCCCTGCTGGTCGGTAAGAAACTGAAGCAAGCGCGCTTGAATCTGGTTTCGGGCGAGGACACGTGGAGCTGCACGCTGGACGCGGATCAATTCATTTTCCGCGGATTGAAACTGCCCGAAAGTGAAGAGAAGTTGGATCCCCTCAGCCGCTTCCAGGAGCGGATTTTAAGGGTTGATCAATTTGTGGATCTGTTCTTCCGCTTGTATGATGAGTTTCTGACGCGGCGCAGCCGCGAGGAAGAGTGGAAGGATGAGGTTCAGCGCATTCGCAAGTGGGTCAGTGATCGCTGAGCAGCGAGGAATCGACCATGTTTGATTCATTATCAGGCTCGTTACAGAAGATTTTCAAGAACCTGCGCGGCTACGGCAAGTTGTCCGAGCGCAACATCAAGGACGCCATGCGTGAAGTGCGCATGGCTCTGCTGGAAGCGGACGTGAATTACGAGGTCGTGCGCGACTTCATCGGGCGCGTGCGCGAGCAGTGTATGGGCGAGGAGGTGCTGGAAAGCGTCACGCCCGGGCAGCAGGTGGTGAAGCGCATCCACGATGAACTGGTGCGGCTGTTGGGAGAGCATCGCAAGGACTTCGATCTCAATGCCCGTCCCGCCACATTATTGCTCTTGGGCCTACACGGCGCAGGTAAAACGACGACGGCGGGCAAGCTGGCGATGCGCTGGAAGAAGGAAGGGCGCAAGGTCGTGCTGGTGGCCTGCGATATCCGGCGTCCAGCCGCCGTGGACCAGCTCCAAGTATTGGGTCGCCAAGTGGGCGTGGATGTGATTGCCCCGCAGAAAGGCGAAACCGTGCCGGCGCTCGGTCGCAGGGCGCGGGCGGAAACCGAACGGGCCGGCGCCGACGTGGTGATTTACGATAGTGGCGGACGATTCCAGATCGATACCGAGCTGGTCGAGGAATTAAAACAGCTCAAAGACGCCATCGAGCCCCGCAACGTGGCCTTGGTGGTGGATGCTGCGATCGGACAAGAATCGGTACACGTGGCCGAGAGCTTTCATGAAGCGATTGGCCTGACCGGGCTGATCCTGACGAAACTGGATGGCGACGCGCGCGGCGGCGCGGCCTTATCGATTCAGCATGTCACCGGTTGCCCCATTCTGCTGGTCGGGGTAGGAGAACGGCCAGAGGATTTGGAGCCGTTTCATCCGGATCGCATGGCTTCCCGCATTCTGGGTATGGGCGATGTCGTTAGTCTGGTCGAAAAGGCTCAGTCCGTGGTCGATGAAGACACGATGGTGCGGATGGAGGAGCGTTTGCGGCGGAATGCCTTCAATTTCGAAGATTTTCTCATGCAAATCGAGCAGATGGAGAAGATGGGGCCGCTCGAAAATCTGCTCGAAATGCTGCCCGGCGGGGTGGATATCCCGGAACAGGCCAAGCAGCAATTGGGTGCCGATTCCGGGCGCGAATGGGGCCGGGCCAAGGCCATTATCCAAAGCATGACGCCGCATGAGCGTCGTAATCCCTTGATCATCAAGGGCCGACGCCGGGAACGGATCGCCCGGGGCAGTGGCACCGATGTGCGCGCTGTCAATGACTTGCTGAAGCGCCTGGAGCAGATGAAACGCATGACCAAGCAGATGAAAAAGATGGAAAAAAGGTTGCGTCGAAGTCGGAACTAAGATAGATATCCAAGGCTTTTCAGCAGGCGCGCGGCAATCCCTCGAACCAAGTTGGTTGGGAACGTGTGCCTATCGGAGGAAACTGCATGTCAGTAAAGATTAGATTACGGCGAATGGGCCGCAAGAATACCCCGTTTTATCGGGTCGTCGCCACCGATTCCCGCAGTGGCACATCCGGTCGCTTTCTGGAGTCGCTTGGCTGGTACGATCCGGTGCGGGCCGATGCCAATTTCGCGTTGAAATTGGATCGCGTGGACTATTGGAAAGACAACGGCGCCGAGTTTTCGGATACGGTGAAGAGTTTGGTGCGTAAGGCGCGTAAAGGCGAGGGCTTGGCCCCCGCGACACCGGAACCGGTGGTGGAAGAGTCGCCTGCGCCGGCGGTGACGGAAGCGCCCGTCGAGCCTGCTCCCGTTGAGGCCGATGCTGCTGAGGCATCTGAATCAGATACGGAAGCCAAGCAAGAGTCATGAAGCGGACGCTTTTGAGCATGGTTCGGATGCTGGTTGAGCATCCGGACGATGTTCGCATTTCTCAATTGCAGGGTGCGACCACGTCCATTTACGAGCTGCGCTGTCACACCAGTGACGTCGGCAAGGTGATTGGCAAGGACGGCAAGACGGTGGGTGCGATTCGGACATTGCTGAGTGCAATGGCCGCGCGCAAAGGCCGCAAAGCCGTGCTGGAAGTCGTCGAGTAGGTGGGGCCATGGCGGCCCCGCTTAAGATGGATGTGATCACCATCTTCCCGCGTATGCTGGATGGCATCGTGGGAGAAAGCATTCTGAAACGGGCGGATACCGGCGGCTACATTCAGGTGCGCGGAGTCGACTTGCGCGACTTCACCAGCGATGTGCACCGGACCACGGATGATCGCCCGTACGGTGGCGGTCCCGGCATGGTGATGAAGCCGGAGCCTATTTTTAAGGCTGTTGCATCCGTGCGACAGCCTGACTCGCGGGTGCTGCTGATGTCGCCTTCCGGGCGAAAGTTTGATCAGGCGTACGCGCGCGAGTTGGCGGGGGCCGCGCATTTGGTTTTCTTTTGCGGGCATTACGAAGGTCTGGATGAGCGGGTACGTGAAGCACTGGTCACTGACGAAGTCTCGATCGGTGATTATGTGTTAACGAACGGTGTGTTGGCCGCCGCCGTAGTGATTGACGCGGTAGCCCGGATGATACCCGGCGTGCTGGGACATGACGAATCGGCGGCCGATGAGTCGTTTAGCGCGGGGCTGCTGGAGTTTCCGCATTACAC
>SLAD01000284.1 GCA_007126995.1 Kiritimatiellia bacterium
GTATAGTGGCCGCGAATGACACCAAGGGCAACCTGATCATGGCTACCGATAAAACTGTAGTCCAGCTTTTCGATGTCGATACCATGAGTGGCGAAGATATGGGCCATCGACAGATAACCACAGGTTGACATAGGGCTGGTCAGGGCAATATGACCACCGACCTCACCGGCGCTGATGGGCCCATCATAAGCGCTGACCATAGCGCAGCGATATTCGGCCAAACCCGATTCCTCGTTCACCGCGACAAGAACTTCAAGGTCTGGATAGTTTCTGTAAATAACGGCAAAGGGAAGAGGGCCAAGATAGGCAATATCAACCTCTCCCCGGATAAAATCCTTTACCAGAGATTGGTTGTCGCGATCGACAATAATTCGAACTTCCCTATCCAGAGCCCCGGACAGCATGGTGACAATGCCGGTATGGGCGGCAATAGTTGCTTCGCGGTCACGAACAGTAACTGCAGAGTAGGTAAGGGGGTGGGGTTTGGCATGGAGCGTGGTCACGCTGGTAAGCAGGAGTACAAGAGCGATCAAAGACACGGACTTTTCAGATAAAAAAACACGAAATATTAACTTGATGATCGCAATCATAGTCGGACCCCAGTTGTGCATAGCGTCGTAGAAGATTAGAGAAGCACAGGAATAGCATGAATGATCGACAAAAACCATTAAAAACAACAAACAAAAGCCGCAACCTGCTGGTAAATATCACAAAATAGTCAAGAAAAGTCTGTTCCTACTGAACTAAGTACTCTAATATGTCGGGGTTAAAGGGTCGTCCAGTCAAAGTTCATTTTATCCGATCAAGCCTTAACGAAAGGTTTCGCAGATGTTCAATGCGCGTTTTCTTGCCAGGACCAGAATGTTGGTATGCTCTGTTGTTGCAATCTGCTGTTTATTATCGGCAGGTGTTGCCCAAGGCGGTGTGGACTGGGTCGTCAATATTGATGCCAACGTCAACTCAATCCCGGCCAGGGGGACGGTTGAATACACCGTCAGGGTAACGAACGGCGGAGATACTGCTGCCGGGGAAACCTTTCTAGACTTATTGATACCCGCCACAGGGGTGTACACAGGCGTGTCTGGTGGTTTTTTCGGATGTACACCAGCACCGGTCTCCGGTGAGGCAACCATCACCTGCACCGTACCGGCGCTGGGTGACGGGGATGAGTCCTCGTCCGTTTTTTTCGTCAAACTTCTTGAGCAGGGATCACCAACAGTAACAGCTCGTATCCTCGCAGACGATGATAACCCACGCAATAATACCGCATCTGTCACCACGACAGTGACCGCCGGAGCGGATATGGCTCTGACCATCTCAGGTCCGACAACAGCGGCCTCCGGCTCTTCGATTGATTACATTCTGACGGCCACCAACAATGGCCCCGATCCGGCCACCAACGTGCAGGTTGATTTTCCGATTCCGGCCGGGCTCAGTAATATCACCCCCCCTGGCGGCTGCACTTTGAGTGGCGGCAGTTATACCTGCCTGGTGGCAGGGCCCATTGCTGACGGCGCATCGGTGGCGCTGACGTTCAGTGGTCAGGTAGCCGCCGCCTCCGGTTCAACAGTGACCGCTTCTGCGTCTGTGGGCGGCGGTAGCCCGCCTGATATGGTCGCCGACAATAACCTCGGGACGTTCGACACTACGGTAACCGCCGGGTCGGATCTGGCTATCACCAAGACCCGCTCGCCCGGCGGCACCCTGCTTGTCGGTGACACCGTCACCTTTACCCTGAATCCGAGCTATACCGGCGACTCGCCCTCAGGGATAGAAGTTATCGATCTGATACCGGCAAATTATGCTATCACTTCAGTCGCGGCCCTAGGATGGAATTGCACTACCATCGATCAGGAAGTGAGCTGCACTCGAACCGACGGTAGCGGTCCCGGCAACAATGTTTCTTTGGGGCCTATTGAGATTATTACCGAAGTTGTTACCGCCGGAAATCCGACCAACACCGCCACCATTACCGCTGACGGTCCCCTCGACCCGAACCCGGCAAACAACACCGCAACGGATGGTGGTGCGACCATCCAGGAACCTTTCATCGATCTGCGCGCCAACAAGTCCGGGCCTGACCCCGCCCTGGTAGTTGTCGGCAACAGCTACGATTTTCGCATCAGCACCACCAATATCGGCAACGCGGCCTTTTATGGCGACATCATCATGACCGACAATCTGCCGGCAGGCCTCCAAGTGACGGCCTATACGGAAAACGGCTGGAGTTGCTCGCCCGCTGTTCCTGTTGCCGGCTCGGCGGAGATCATCTGTCAGCGCACCTATACCGAAGGGGCGCCCCTGGCTGCCGGAGCAACCACCCCAGAGGTAGTATTGGCTGCGACAGCCACAGCTACCGGTTCTATCGTCAACAGCATGACGGTCAGTATAGACAATGGCAATCTGCCTGATGAAAATTCACCGAATAATACCACCAGCTATTCTGTCACCGGCAGTGAGGGGCTGCAAGCAGCAGATATCTCCGTTGTTAAGACACGCACTGAGGACAGCCTGCCTGCGGGAGACATCCAGACCTTCACCATCGAGGTTATCAACGCCGGACCGCAATCATCGACCGACATCACCCTGACCGATAATCTGACGAGTCTGATCAATAATACGGTTGATGCCACCGGTGCCGGGTTGGTGGGTTTCAGTGTTGAGGCCAATGCTGCTGAAGGCATGAGCTGCTCCACTGCCGCAAGCGGGGGAACCAGCAGAACCTTGACCTGTAATATCGATACGCTGCCGATCTGTACTTCAGAAAGCAATTGTCCGGTAGTGACTGTACAGGTCCGTCCTGGTGGTAACGCCGGATCACGGAGCAATACCGCCGAGGTTATTTCTTCGTCCGTTGCTGATCCGGATCTGACCAACAACAGCAGTACGGTAAGCTACGACGTCGAAGCCCGAACCGATGTCACCGTCGAAAAAAGCGGTGTGCCCGACCCGGCAGTAGCAGGGCAGAACGTCACTTACGTGGTGACGGCGCGGGTGCCGGCCAATGGCCTGAGCCGTGCCGACAATGTCACCATCACCGATACCCTCCCTGCGGATGTGACCTTTATTTCTGCCACCCCCTCTACCGGAAGCTGTCCGACCACGCCGAGCACCAACAGCACGACCGGACCCGGAAATAATCAGGTCATCTGTAACCTTGGCAACATCAACAACGGTGCCCAGCAGACGGTAACCATTGTTGTGCGCCCCAATTTTGCTACCTGGGGAACCACAATTGTTAACAATGTGGTGGTAAACACAGACACCACAGAAATAGATGATACCAACAACAGTGCGTCCGTTTCCTTGTTTGTTGAGAACCCGACCCTGGATCTGCTGGTAAGTAAAACCGATACCGTTGATCCCCTCACCGTCGGCGATGACACCGTCTATCGAGTCACGGTGGAGAACCTCGGTCCGTCGGCTGCGACCAACGTGAGGGTAACAGACACCTTGCCGGCATCGCGTGTCAGTTATCAGTCCCACACCCTGCCGGCCGATGGCAGTTGCAGCCAGGTGCCTGCTGTAGATTCTTTTGCGGGTACTCTGGAGTGTACATTCCCGGTGTTGGCCGCCGGCGAAAGCCGGTTGATCGAGATTGTCGGGCGCGGGGAGCAAAAGGGGGTAACCAGTAACAATGTTACCGTTACCTCGGAAGAGACAATTGCCGGCTTTGAGCCCAACCTGACCAATAACAGCGCCACGGAAACCACCACGGTCAGAACCCGGGTGAACCTGGAACTCGTCAAGAACGATCCAGCTCCCGTCAATCTGCGGGATCCCTTTGACTTTACCATTACCCTGCGTAATCTTGTCGGCGCCGGACTGGCGGAAGCGGATGAGGTGGTGCTCAGCGACACCCTGCCCGCCGGTATGGAATTGACCGGTACGCCGAGCATTAGCATCACCTCAGGAAGCTCCAGCAGTCCGGGCTGCAGTGGTGCCGCCGGTGATACGTCCTTTAGTTGCGATCTGGGAACCATCAGCAACGGTGCTGAACTGCAAATCACGGTGCCGGTGCGGGTGGTTAGCGTAACCAGTGCACCGCAGGATTTCACCAATACGGCCACGGTCGCCACCAGTTCCTTCGATACCGATACCACCAACAACACGGATAGCGGAACCGTCATCGTCAATTCTTCATCCCTGGCCGGACAGGTGTTTCGGGATTTCAACGACGATGGTAGCGTGGATGCAGTGGATACCGGCATTGCCGGGATTACCATGACCCTCACCGGCACGGCATTTGATGGCACAGCCATCAACCGGACCGTGACCACGGCTGCCGACGGAAGCTTCAACTTTCCATTTCTGCCGGAAGCAGATGCTTCAGGATACCAAATTGTGCGGGGGACGATCGCTGAACCCCATCTCAATCCAAGCACCCAGGCACCTACTCCTGGTACGGCGGGAGGTAGTTCCGCAATAGGCAATGAAACACAGATTTCGGCTATCCAACTTCCCGGCGGCACAACGGCTTCCGGTTATCTGTTTGCCATGGTACCCCAGGCCCGGATTGGTATCGCCAAGGCGGTGCAATCGGGGCCGACCTTCAATGACGATGGTACTTTTAACACGACATTCCAGCTGACTGTTCGCAACTTCAGCCTCGAACCCATCAACAATATGGTGGTGACAGATCAACTTGCCGGTGTGGCCCCCTTGTTTGGTGCTCTGGATAATGATCTCGGACCGGGAACATACCGCATCGAGGCTGCTCCCTCCGGCACCTGTGGCGGCTTGAACGCTGGTTTCAACGGTGACAGCACGCAAGCTGCGGCAGACAATTTTACCCTTGCCGCTGGAGCATCCTGTACCATCAACTTCAGTATTCGGGTAGCACCTCCGCGCCCCCTGCCCGCCCTCGATTTTACCTATGAAAATCAGGCGGAGGTCACAGGATCAGGGGGATGGTCCGGGCAGACCTCAGCCACCAACAATCAGTTGCAAGATATCTCTCACAACGGCACCAACCCCGACCCCAACAACAACGGTATTGCCAATGAAGCAGGGGAGAACGACCCGACGCCGGTGACTCCCAATTTTAATCCTGCCGTCACCATCAGCAAGAGCGCCAATTTGTCGGCCCTCGCTACGCCGGTAGCGGCAGGCAACCAGATCACCTACAGCTTTGTAGTACGCAATATCGGCAATGTTATCCTGGAAAATGTCGTGATAAATGATGTCCCGTTGTCTTTTACAGAGACCATTGTCCTGCTGTTGCCGGGGGCGGAGCAAACCGTAACGACAACCTATGCATTGACAGCCGGAGATATTAGCGCAAACCGCATTGACAACACGGCAACCGTCAGCGGCCAGTGGGGAGCTGACCCTGCTGACGTCGTAGGCGACAGCGATACCCTGGAGACGGTGTTTGCCGGGATCAGCCTGGTTAAAACAGCGGACACGTCCGCTCTTTCCGACCCTCCGGTAGCAGGCAATAGCATCAGCTACGCTTTTGCTGTTACCAACGCCGGTCAGGTTGCCTTGACCAATGTTGTTGTCACCGATACGCTCCCCGGTATCGTTTTTAGCGGGGGGCCGATCGCCACCCTGGCGCCGGGAGCGACGGACAACTCCACCTATTCGGCAACTTACACCCTGACCCAGGCTGACATTGACGCCGGGCAGTTGGTGAATGCTGCTACAACGACGGGGGTGTACGGTACAGGCGGCGCAACGGTGACGGCTGCTGACAGCGTAACCACCAACCTTGGGCAGAGCACAACTCTAACCGTCGCCAAAACAATTCTTGGCGACGGCTCCTACTCGGCGGTTGGTGATGAACTGGTTTTTGAAATCACGGCTACTAACGATACCAACGTTACCCTGACCAATGTCATCATCAGCGATCCGGCAGCGACCCTGGGAGCCTGCACCCCGGCGCAGCCTGCAACTCTGGCTCCCGGAGCAACGCTGGCCTGCGCTGCGACCTACACCGTGACCCAGACCGACATCGATAACGGTTCTTTCACCAACACCGCTACCGCCACAGCAACCAGACCTGATGCTTCGACAATTTCCGGTAGTGACGATGCCACCGCTACCGGACCGGAGCGGCTACCGGCTTTTACTTTGGACAAGGTGCGAACCGATACTACGAACCCCATTATTGACGGGAGTGTCCTTGAATATGAAATAACTGCTACCAACAGCGGCAACGTTACCATCATGGCTGTGACCATCAGTGATCCCCTGATTCCGGCCTTGAGCTGTGCGCCGGTGACACCGGCAGTTCTGGCACCAGGAGCCACCCTGACCTGTACCGGCAGTTACACGGTAACAGCGGCAGATATAGCCGCGGAACCGAAACAGTTGACCAACACAGCGACGGTAACGGGGCAGGCCCCCGATGGAAGTCCGGTCGCAGAGAATGCAACACTGAACACACCACTGGTTGTGGCGGAGAATGATACGAGTCTCGCCAATCCCATCGGCAGTGCCGTCACTCTGGATGTGCTGGCCAATGACAGCGCCGCGCCGGGACGGACCCTTGATCCCGCCACGGTGCAGATCACTGGCACCGGTGCCCCCGGCGAATCCCTGGCGGTGTCTGGAGAAGGCCTGTGGAGTGTCAATTCCACCACCGGGGCCATCACCTTTACCCCGGAGCCCGGTTTTGCCGGGGATCCGACTCCGGTGACCTACCAGGTTGCCGATGATCAGGGGAACTTGTCGAACGAGGCCACTGTCACCGTCGGCTACACGACAGCTCCGGTTGCTGTGGATGACATCAGCAGTGATAACCCCATCGGCACTTCCGTTACCCTGGATGTGTTGGCCAACGACAGTGCCGCGCCGGGTCGGACCCTTGATCCGACCAGCGTGCAGATTACCGGGACAGCCGCGCCGGGTGAATCCCTTACAGTCCCCGGAGAAGGGGTGTGGAGTGTCAATCCGGCCACCGGGGCCATCACCTTTACCCCGGAGGCTGGCTTTAGCGGGGATCCCACGCCGGTGACCTACCGGGTAGCCGATGACCAGGGGAATGTGTCCAATCCGGCAACAGTAACGGTGGAGTATGTGACGGCGGCGGCGCTGAGCGGAAGAGCCTATCTCCGCCAGAGTGGCCAGGGACTGGCGGGGCTGATTGTTGAAGTGCTTGATGCTGACGGCAATCTTGTTACTA
>SLAD01000161.1 GCA_007126995.1 Kiritimatiellia bacterium
CTTTGGCGGCAACGCTCAGATTCTCAGCATCTGGATCAATCGTCAGGCCTACGGCATCGAGGCGGGCAAAACATATCATGTCGCCTACGACTACCGGACGGGTCGAGAGGGCACCCCCAATTACCCCACGATGGGGTACGCCTATGTCATGGTTGGCGAGCGGGTGGTGAATGGGTATGTCGAAGCCCAGAATCTGCATGATCACGACACATATGCCTTCAGCAATTCGAACGCCGTATGGCTTACCCGCATGGGGGGGTCGCCTCATCTTGGCGGATTCAGGCCGCGCCCCGCCTGGCTCCCGTATGTTCACGCGTGGTCGGTCGAGTTCAGCGAGGAAAGCGATCTCATCTACATAGGCGTTCGGGTGTCTGGCTTCGGCATTGGCGGAAGTACTAGTGACTGGGATAGCGAGACCGAATTCATATGGTTCGGGCTCGACAACTTGCGCCTCGTGCCGGCAGAAGAGACGTGGACCGGCTACGATGGCTGGGTCAAGACCTATGATTTGAACGCCGACCACGCCCTGCGTACTGCCGCACCCTTCCTCGACGCCACGCCCAACCTGCTCAAATACGCATTGGGCATGCGCGGCGACGGCGTTGCCGATGATGAAGCCCTTCCGCGCGCGTGGTTGAACCGGCCCGACAATACACTCGACTATCTCTTCCGCCGCATGCAGGAGGATGTGGAGTACGTGCTGGAAGGCACCGAATCACTTGTCGCGCCCGATTGGCAACCCATCGCGACGGACCCTGGCGAAGTCGGCGAAGAAGTCACCGTGCCGGTTGACCTAGATGAGTATGAGCGCCTCTTCCTGCGGTTGAAGGTGTCGGACGAGTGAGGCGAAACCGGAAAAAGGACATTCCTGTCCTTGTTCTTCCACGGGCAGGAATGCCCGTGGCCCGGTCCCCGACACTGGAACTAGGACATTCCTGTCCTTGTCGCTGCATCCGTGAGGACGCGCACCACTCTACTCAACTCGGAGAGCCTTCCCAGCGCGCCAGGCCGGATAATTTGCTGCCCGCGAATTCCCAGCGGTGCGCCTTCTTCCGGGCGCGCTCTCCGTTGATCGTCACACGGGGGAAGCGATCATAGGTCACGACGGCGAATCGGATATCACCGAATCCTTTTTGCGTTTGCTCCGCGCTGATGGCCAGGGTTCCGTCCGCTTCGACGTGCGCGGTAAGCTTGAGGGAACTCCGTTTCCCTTTTTGGTAACCGTAACTTTCGCCGTCGTCGCTGACATACTCATAGGACGGAGCAAGCTCCGAGCCGTTTTGCAGGAATACGTGAAAATGGATCGTATTCCCGTCGTAGCGGTTGTCCGTCGGCAGTGCCGCGCCCGGGGTCATGGGCAGGATCGCCCCTTCGCGAATGAACACCGGCGTTTGACGGTCTTTGGGTGCAACGGTGATGGTTTGTCCGCCTGGCTGCCAGCCGCCATGCAGCGGCGAGAACCAAGATGTCGCCTGCGGCAGCACAACGGAACGCGTGCGTTCGTGTTCGGATAGGACAGGCGCGTGCAGAATCGATGGACCGATCATGAGCTGGTCGTCGATGTAGCCCAGCGGCTGCTCCTCCGTGTCCTCGAAGTCATAGAAAAGCGGACGGATAATCGCTTCGCCGGTTAGCTCCTGCTGCACAAACAGGTTATAGAGGTAGGGACGCATCTTGTAGCGCAACTGGATGTAATGCTTCATCACCTCGCGCGTTGGTGCATCGAACGCCCAAGGTTCCTGGTCGCAGGAGGCGTGCTCGGTGTGGTTGCGGCAGAACGGGAACAGGAAGCAGGCCTTCATCCAGTCCCGCAGCAATTGCGGCTGGGTGCTGCGCGCAAAGCCACCGATATCCGGGCCGTTAAACGGCACGCCGGAGAGGGCGAGATTGAGCGACACGGCAATGCTGTTGCGCAGATAATGGTAGTTGGACAGATTATCGCCCGTCCACAAGGCGCTGTATTTGCCCATGCCGGTATATCCTGATCGGCTGATCACGAAGGGGCGCCGGTTGGGATGCGCGGCCTCGAAGCCTTCGCGGGTGGCGCGGGCCATGCCGAGTCCGTACTGATTGTGGAAGGTGTAGTGGCTGTCCTTCCCGCCGTTGAACAACATGTCACGACAATCCACCGGGCCGGTGGATGGGTCGTTCATATCGACCCACGCGCCGTAGATACCTTGCTTGGCAAATTCCGCCACGTGTCGCGCCCACCAGGCGCGGCCGCGCGCGGTGGAGTAATCGGGAAAGACGGTTTCGCCGGGCCAGACCATGCCGATGTATTCCTTGCCCTGCTGGTTGGCACAGTAGATCTTTGCCTTGCGGCCGCTTTCGTAGATCGGATAGCCCTTCTCATGTTTGACGCCCGGATCAAGGATGGGCACGACTTTACGTCCTTTGGCGTCCAATTCCTTGAGCGTTTTTTTGAGGTTCGGGAAGTACTCTTTTTTGAAGGTGAATACCTTGTAGGAATCCATGTAATCGATATCGAGCCACAACCCGTCACATGGGATTTCATATTTCCGGAAGTTCTGGTCCAGACGCTTCAAGTCCGCGGCCGAGCGATAACCCCAGCGGCATTGCTGATAGCCCAAAGACCACACGGGCGGGAGCGGCGTGACGCCGACGAGTCGTTGTAGCTTGCGTGTGAGTTCAGCCAGGGACGGGCCGACGATGAGATAAAGATCGGGTTGGCCATGTTCCGCACCAAAGACGATATAGCGTTCCTTGATGTTGCTCAACTTCATCTGGCCACCTCCGATATCCGCGCCGGCCGAGGTCGAGATGAATGTGGCATACGGATTGTCCATCAGCAGCCCGACATAACGATTGCCCTGCTTGATGATCAGGTAGGGGATGGAGACATACATCGGGTCCGGTCGATCGTACTCGATCTCATTGAAATGGAAATCTGCGAACACGTCCGTGTTCCAGAACTTGGTTTGCCGTCCCCCGAGTTCGAGGCCCAGCATCTTCTCGCCCATCCCGTAGAATTGGTGGTCGGGCGCTTGATCAAAGACGAAAACGGATTGCCGTCCACTGACGCCGAAGGTCATTCCGGGCGAGGACGTCAAGAGGGGGGTGCCGTGCGCATCGCGCAGCGCTAGACCGAATTTCGAATCGATGTCGAGCGTGGCCGCATCCGCCTCCCCGTGTGTCGCGCGCGGTGGCGGCGTGAGGTTGGCTTGGGAGTAGTTCTTCTTCCATTGCGGGTGCCGGACGCGGATGCGAAACACGTCATCGCGAAAGGCCGTTGTTTCGATATCGAAAGAGCGGCCGGCGATCCGTGCGGGCTGCTCCGGCTTGTATCGGGTAAGGAAGTCAAAATTGGCAATGTGAGGTTGTTTTCGAAAGTACATGTGATTCCTCTATCTCTTGTGCTGTCTGCTTTGCGGGTCGATCGAACCGCCGTTTTGGCGGACGCTCCTGTTCGCTAGCGTACAGAGGTTGCCATCCAATCGGTCCGTGATAAAGACAATAAAACAAACATAAAGCAACACAAATAAGGTCAATTCAAAAAATTTACGAATTGTGTAATTGTGGTTTTTCTGATTCGATGGGGAATAACGATTTAGGAGGGGCGACGATGAAGCCGGATTTGGTGCGAAACGAGTTAATTGAATTATCGCGTGAGCTGGGGCGGGAGGAACGCCGTTTGGCCATGTTGGGGGAGGGCAATACAAGCGCCGACATTGGTGACGGTACGTTCTGGGTGAAGGCCTCCGGCTCAAGGCTTGCGACCATGTCGGAGCAGGGATTGAGTCGGGTGCATACCGATCAGGTGCTGTCCTTGATGGACCAGCCAGGTCTCGATAACACGGCAGTCAACAAGGCGCTGCAAGGTGTGTTGGTGGACCCGTCCCATAAACAGCCCTCCGTGGAGACCTTTCTGCATGCGTTGTGCCTGACGATCGGCGAGGCGAAATGGGTGGGACACACGCATACGGATTCGGTGCTACAAATCTTGTGCAGTCGCGCGGGCGCGGAGCCGTTTCTGCGCCATGTGTACCCCGACGAAATCGTCGTATGCGGCCGACACCTCGCGGTCGTGCCCTACGTCGATCCAGGCCTGCCGCTGGCCATCGCCGTACGCGATGCGTTGACGAAATTTCGTGATGCACACGGGCACGGGCCTAAAGTGATGTTGATGGTAAACCACGGCCCCGTGGCGCTGGGCCAAACGTCCGGAGAAGTCCTCAACATCATGTTGATGCTGGATAAGTGGGCTCGCATCCTGATTGGCACACAAGCATTCGGCGGCCCGAATTTCTTGTCCGATGAAGACGCCGATCATCTGGACAACCGTCCAGATGAACATTATCGCCGGAAGCAATTGGTCGAGTGATCCCGGGCGTCTACCCTGCGGACATGATTATTCTTTGCGCGTGCTCAAGACACGCGTTTCGTAGGCGCGCACCTCGTCCAGCCACGCGCGCCCGATCGGAATATCGCTGCGTCGGCACAGTTCATCCCACACCATGCCGTAGGGCAGCAACTTGCTTTCCTCGATGCAGGCCAAGCGTCGCGTGTAGTCCCCTTCGTGTTCCGCTTCCTGTAGCAGGTGATAGGGTTCCAAGAGGGCGAACAACAGCGCCTTGCGCATAGCGCGCGTACCGATGACCCAGGCGGCAAGACGGTTGATGCTGGCATCAAAGAAGTCGAGACCAATGGACACGCGATCGAGCGTCCCGCCGCGCACCAATTCTTGAGCCGTTGCCAGTAAATCGTCGTTCACGATCACCACGTGATCGCTGTCCCAACGGACGCCGCGGCTGACGTGCAGCAAAAGATGGGGAACCCAAAGCAGCACCGACGAGATCTTGTCCGCAATGCTTTCCGTCGGATGGAAATGACCGGCATCGAGGCAGAGGGCGATCTTGTTCTTTATCGCATAGCCGAGATAGAACTCGTGCGATCCGACCACATAGGATTCCGAGCCAATCCCGAAAAGTTTGCTTTCAACGGCGTCCGTAATCTGGGCGGAGGGCAGGGCCTCCGAGAGCAGGTTGTCCAAGGCCGCTTGCAAGCGTTCGCGGGGCGCCTTGCGATCCGCCGGAATGTCCTTGTAGCCGTCGGGAATCCAGATGTTGTTCACGCACGGCGTCCCGAGCGCTGCGCCCATGGCAGCGGCAATGCGGCGGCAGGCGATGCCGTGCGCGACCCAGAAATCCCGGATGGCGGGGTCGCGATGGCTCAGCGTAAAACCATCGGCGGCCTTTGGATGGGAAAAGAACGACGGGTTAAAATCCAGGCCCCACTGATTCGATTTGGCCCAATCGATCCAGCGTTGAAAATGGCGTGGCTCAAGCGCATCGCGGTCAACGCGTTGTCCGTCGGTCTCCGCATAGAGCGCGTGCAGGTTGAATCGTTTGGCGCCGGGGATGAGCGAAGCGGCCAATTCGAAGTCCGCCCGCAGCTCGTCCGGCGTGCGCGCGCGGCCGGGATAGTTGCCGGTCACCGCCAACCCGTTTCCGAGCTGTTGACTGCCACCTTCAAAGCCCGTTACGTCGTCGCCTTGCCAGCAGTGCATGCTGATCGGGATGGCGAGCGCAGCATTCATTGCGCGCTCCACATCAACGCCCCAATCTTCAAATTGCGTCACCGCCAGTCGGAATGGATCACTCATATCGTCCCTCGAAATAGCCGCCACATTACACGCTCAACTTATCCATACAGATAGTATTGTTTGTGCCAACAAATACAATCAGACAATAAATAAGAAGCCGCCAAAATGGTTGCTGTGGGTGTCCGCGCCCGACCACCGCATCCGCGCCGGATTTCGTAGCCGCGTTCATTAGATCGTGGCAGGTCGGGGGCGCTGTGTCTTCGTGCTTTCTTCCACGCCCTAACGGCGGCTACGGGAAGGGTGGCGGCCATTCTCTCTTCGACCCAGTGAGTTGGCGTAATATCGATATGTTTTTTCGGTAAGTCGTATTTGCTGGGCCGACCGGTCGTGGCATGCTGAATCGCGATAACTGTGGGTAATTTTTCGCCGCGAAAGCCAATGCCATGACTAATCCCGATAAGCCTGCCGACCCCAAAGGAGCGGCTGCGATCAATCCGAATGACACGTCCCCGAATGAAGCAGCGCGGGGCGAGGAAGCGCGTGATGCTGCTGATGCGCCCGAAGCGGATCACAACCCGCGTGGCCGGAAGGACGCGGGCCGGGGCGAAGTGGTCCTGTATGCCTTCGGCAACGTCGAAGCGTCTATCGCCGATCAGTTCTTCAACGTGCTGAACAACATCATGATCGTGGCGATGCACGTGAATCCGATGCTGCTCGGATTGATTCTCGGCATCAAGACCTTGTGGGACGGCGTCACCGATCCGATCATGGCCTACATCACGGACAATACGCGCACCCGTTGGGGGCGCCGACGGCCGTTCATTCTTGTCGGCGGCGTGTCGCGCATCCTGCTGCTGCTGGGCATCGTGGCCTTCATCCCGGCGGGCGTGCATGTGATGCGCAACGTGGTGATGGAAGCGCAAAAATACGGCAACGAAGCCGTGCAACTGGCGTCTTCGTCCTTCACGCATGCGGTCCAGTCGTACGAGCAGATCGATGAGTTGCCGGCCGATCGACAAGCCGTATTGCTCGACGCGTTGCTCGAGACCAAAGCCTCCGCCCAGCAGGCGCTGACCCTTTCGGTCGAACATATGCCCATCCTGCTCGACGATTTGGCCACGCGGGAAGGGGAACTGGAACAACGGCTACGGGAACTCGACGAGGCGCGCGCCGCGCGGCCGCCGGATGCCGATCCATCCGAGGCCTTGGCGATTCCCAAGGGCTTGGTTGAAGCCGCGGAAGAGCGGGTCGCGAAAGCCCAAGAACTGTTGAACCGGTTGGAAGAGGCGCGGCGTGAGGCCATCGCTGCGGAACATGTGGCGCTTTACGTTTTGGAGCAATACGATCACGTCCCGTCCAGAGTCTTGGATTCACGCGAGGCGGCCCAGGCGCGCGCACTTGAGGTCTATGCTGCCGCAGGACTGGAACCGATTGAAGACATCTTCGTTTTGCCTGAACGGCCTGCGCCCATGCCGGGCGAGCGCGGGGGC
>SLAD01000255.1 GCA_007126995.1 Kiritimatiellia bacterium
AAGAATCCCGTTCGACTTGCATGCCTAATCCACGCCGCCAGCGTTCGTTCTGAGCCAGGATCAAACTCTCCAAATGAAAAGTTTCAAGGTCAACACAGCCCGAAAGCCGTGCTGACTTTATCCTGATTTACTCTTAGTATTTTTTGTTGCTCTCATTGCTGAGAGCCCATACACAAGCTCCAACAAATCGCACCGCTTCAGGTCCGAAGCAGTGCATCTATTGTGAGTTATTCTTATTTCAAAGAGCACAACGGTGCACAGCTAACCGTTCGGTTGAATAAACCATGAAAAGCTACACACCACATTGTTGCGCAAATGCACACGCAATGTGAGTACGAATATCTCTAAAAAGCGTCTCAGCGTCAACAGCTTTTTGAAAAAAAATACAGATCACCGCATTCCTGTGGCATGAATTCGCTGTAACTCGCTCGTATTGAAGTTTTCGCAGAAGTTAACTTTTTTCGATTCGAGCGCACCAATCACTACCCAAAAGCGCGCGATACAGCCTGGACTGAGCAAAAAAGCACCAGCGGCCACACGGCCACATTCCCCGAAACATCTGAACGTCAGCTTCTCAATCCCGCTATTCACAAATAGTGGTGAAGATTGGGGTGCCATCATCCCCATATCCAATCAAATAGTCCTGACAAACCGGGGTCGGCGGAGGAGGCGGAGGCGGCGGGAGCCGCAGTGGCTGACGATCAGGGGATGGAGCGGGCGCGCGCGGGGCCGCGCGCACCTCCGTCGTGGATTGACGATCAATGGCTTCGGGCTGGCTCACCATGGTGCGAATACGGAAATCGCGATAAACCATATCCGTCATCCTCGATTCGAACCGACGTAGCCTGCTGCGTTCCGTGTCTCGGTCAAATCGCAGTCCATTCCAAAAATCCAAGGGCATCTGAGCGCGCAGCCCAACGAAATAATCGGTTCTGTTCAACCGGTCGTTTTCGAACCATTCGGCATCCAGCGTGAGATTGGGGTGCAGGCGAGATTCCAAGCGTGCCCTCACCCCCGAAATATCACGGTCTAGATCAGACCGGAAATCATAGTAGCCAACAAACAGAGCCGTGGGCACATAGCGCGAAAGATACGGCAACCAGACGCCGATCTCTGCATCAAAACCAGGCAACGCCTCCTCCAATTGAACATAAGTGATGGTTTCCGTCGTGGTTCTGCGACCGCTCACCGTGGTGACGACATCCTCGAAACGGTGCGCTTCCTTGTCGTTCGTCACCGGGTAATACACGTTCGCTCGCATGTCCACCCAGCGACTGAACCACTCCACGCCCCCACCGACTTGATGAAAGCGGTTGTTCGACTCGGTCCAGCGGGTATCGAAATAGAAGTTCACGCCAAAGATCTGATTACCCGAGGGCGTCAACAGGCGCCCGATCATTCCCGCAGAGGCCTCCTGCTCCTTATCCTCCAGAAAGGTCCCGCGCGCATTGAGCAGGAACAGCTTGCGATCCCTCTCCCAAGCGGGCTGCAAGACATCGACGAGGTATTCGCTCACCCCATCTCCAACCCGCCCGCCGACCGTGAATCTAGCCTCCCCGAACGCCGTGTCTGCGGCAGCTTTCTGCCCGCCAGCCATCAGAGCCAGCAGCACGACCAGGCTGAGCGTGCGGCGCACGATGCGCTGCATACGATGTAATTCTTTCATGCCGACTTCCTTTCAGGCGCTACCAAGTCACGCGGATACGATAATGGAGAACAGGTTCTGTGTCGATGACTTCGACCGTCAGGAGCACCCATTCTGTTTCGGCGTCCAGCACGGTTGTCCATTCCGATACAAGCTGTGGCGCAACGATATCGAACCACGTCACCAAGTCCGTTGTGCCCTGCAAGGTGAAGGTCAGCGCTGGATCATTGGATCGGCGCTGATAACTCAGCAGCACCGTATTGCCCGGCCCCGACTCGAGGTACAACGGCGCGCTATCGTCCAGATGCGGATCGGTGCCAAACGCGTACTCTTCGTCGTTATTGCGTCCATCGTTGTCCGGGTCCGCGTTACCGCCCCACACCGTGGATTCCAGCGCGGCATCGGTCAACTGATTGCCGAACTGCGCAATATTCCATAGGTCCCGGGGACTCAACGTATCGGCAATGAAGATATCGAATGAAACGGAGGCGGTATAACCCAGCGTATCCGTCGCCACGATCTCCACACCGAACACGCCGGACATCAACGGCGTGCCGGTCACCGCGATGCCGTCGAAAGCCAGGCCGTTTGTGCCGTCCGGGAAAAGTGCCGTTAACATCAGCGTGTCGAACTCATCAGGGTCAATAAACAAGCCGGGCGGGAGTATGAACTCGAACGGCTCACCCACCGCGCCATACAAGTCCGGGATTTCCATCAGCGCCACCGGTGCACGATTAAAGGTAAACCGATACATGAAGGCGTGGCCCTCCACTCCAGTGGGCTGGGTTCCCGGTGCGCCGATAATACCTGATCCGCCCCCTAAGCCCACCGAACGGCCAAACAAGATGGCCTCGCTGCCTGATGGCCGGGCCAAGACCTGCTTTCGGGTCCAGTTGAGCGATGAGTCGGCGTCGCGGTGATACAAGTATGCCGCACCAAAGTTGACGGTGTTGGTATCCAGTGGTGCACCGACCAACAGCAGCGGTCCGTCCACGGCCACACTTTCCCCAAAGTTGCGGGTGCTTCGGGTGCTCTCATTCAACTGACTGCGGAAGGAGAAGGTGTTGGTGCCGGGATCCTGCTCATAAAGATACACGCGTCCGACACCGGTCAACGCACCGACATTCATCGTCGGAGCCCCGACGGCCAGGACCCCCTTGTCCACCGACACGGACCAGCCGAAATCGCGCGAGATGTTCGTATTCACGGATGTGACGAATTGATACTGGCCCCATGCGCCGGGTCCGTCCACATCGCGGCCGAACACGTACACGCCACCCTCGATGCCACCGGACGTGAGGGCATGCTTGGGCGCACCGACCACCAGATAGTCATTATCAATCGACACGCTTCGACCGAACTGGCTGTTGGCGGCCCCTGCGTCAGTCGGCGACCAGCGCATGATCTCACCCCAATTTCCTGCGCCACCGACATCGCGTCCATAGAGGAACACCATACCATTCGTATACGGCACGCCGGGCTCCGCAGCAAAAGGCGACCCGACAGCAAGCAAATCACCATCTACAGCTACAGAGAATCCAAATCGACTGTTGGCGACTAGATTCGTGGGCTCAATTCGAATCAACTCATCCCAATTATTGGTTCCGCCGTAATGACGCTCGAACAAGTACACTGCACCCTTAGCGGTGCCGTCGACTTCGCCGCCCGGGGCGCCAACTGCGGCAAACCTGTCGGACATTGCCACAGCCCATCCGAATAGATCATTGGTATTCACCGTGGACGGGAGCAGATAACGCCACTCCGCCCATGTATTGGTTGGCCCTGGTACACGCTCATAAATGAAGGCCGATCCCGAATCACTACCGTTCCCGGCGGCGCCGTGGGCACCGACTACGGCATAGTCGCCGAATACGGCAACCGCGTTGCCAAAGGCGGCGCGCAAATCGACTTGGTCGGGGAACACCACGCCTTCGGCCGGATTGACCGCGATCACAGTTGTGTTCGTGTCCATCACCGGCGGCGCGAAACCGTCGTTCACCGCGAGGCTGAGTCGACTGGTAACGCTTCCCCCCACCGGCACGATTCCGGTCGCGGCCACAAACCGAATGGACCGCAAGTCCGCCGTGGCCTGTGCCGCCGTGATATTTGTGGCAACATAGACGCCATTGCTAACGAGCGTAAAGGCACCCAACGTATCGAGCGTGCCGTTTTGTTGCGGCTCAATGGTAATGGTTACGGCCAAGGGCTGCAGGGTCAAGTCGTCGACCTCTGTGATGGTCACAATCGAGAACGGATTAATCGGCAGCGAATAGGCGAATGCCTGATCCGCGACGGTGCCCGAGATGATGGGCGGATCGTTGACCGCGGTGACATCGATGGCGGTCTGCGTATCGATGACCGGTGGCGACTTGTTATCCGTGACGGTAATGGTGAAGAACGTGGTCTCCGTGGTGGGCACCGTGATCCGGTTTTCGGTCGGATCAAAGACCAGCGCGCGGATTGCAAGCGTGGCGGCGGCGCCGGTGACATTGGTTAACGCGTACTCGCCACCGCCCAGATCGACGAACGGGCCCAGATTGGTGAGCACCCCTTTGGCCGGATCATCGATGGCGACGAGCACATCGACGACCTCATTCATCTGCTCGTCAATTTCAATAATGGTGACGCCGGTGAATGGCTGTGTCGTGTCCTTATCGGTGATGGGGGTATTGGGCGCGTCATTGATGATCACGGGCGGGTCATTTCGCCCCTCAACTAACAACGTGATAGTGGACGTATCTCGATCACTGCCCGCCTCATGCACGATTACGTCGACGCGACCGGTGACGGTACCGCCGGTGTCGTCATCGACCAGGTAGAAGAACGTTTCCGTATACGGATAGGGACCGCCATGTCCGGCATCCGGCGTATACAACACGGTATTGTTTCCACTCGGGATAACTGTGCCTCCTTCGGTGGCGCCAAAGACATCAAACAGGGTGTATTCGTCGGTGTAGTCCGGCGTGAGGACATCGTTCAAGACTACATCCAACTCCTCTTCGACCGCGTCGGACAGCACTGTGAAAAGGCTGGGCAGCGTCGGCAGGCTGCCGACATGCACGAAGACGGTCGCCGAACCGGTACCACCAAAGCCGTCATTCACATCATAGGTAAACTCATCCGTGCCGACAAAATCGGCCGGCGGCGTATAGCGAACCATGCTTCCGGTGATACTCACTGATCCACCAAACTGCGATGGCGAGGACACGTCCGTGATCGTCCAACCGGCTGCGGAGCCGGGTAGCACGAAATCATTGGCCAGCACGTTGAGCGTGTTGTTGCTCGAGTTCCGGGCGACGGTAAAGCGATCGTCCTGGGTCAGCGCCACGAGATTGTCTTCGCGGTTCTGCACCCGCACATGGACTTCGGCCGATGCAAACCGACCGGCACCGTCCGTAATCTCGTAGGTGAAACGTTCGATAAACTCCGGCGACGGCACTGTGCCCGGACGGTAGATCAGGGACAGGTTGTCCGGCGCAATCTGCACCGAGCCACCTTGATTCGGGGCATTGGTGCCCTCCCCAAGGGCCCAGATGGTGAACGTCTGGTCCAGCGCAGGCTGAATTCGATCGTTCGCTAACACCGGCAACGTAAAGCTGCGGGCCACATTCGTGCCGGGCATCAACTCATAGAACACGCTGAAGTCATCCGGATTCGCGACCAGGTTGCCACGCCGCACATTCACGGTGACTTCCGCCACATCCGTACTGACGGAATCCGACATGGTGTACTTGAACTTCTCCTCGCCGAAGAAGCCGGGAGCGGGGCTATAGACGAGTTGATTGTCCACGATGGACACCGAACCACCCGCGCTCGGCGCGTCCGGACCGGTGCCCAAACTAATGATGGAGTAGGTTTTGTTGACATTTGGCCAGGACACATCATTCGTGAGCACGTTAAAGACGTAATTCGCGCCACCACCTCTCACGGAGAATACATTCGGGTTGGCGTAGGTGCCGGGGGCGACGGTCTCGATCGAAACCACACCGGTGGCGGTGCGCGGCGGCGTGGAACCATCTTCGATCACATAGGTATACTCCTGTGGCCCCAGCGTCCCGTTGGCGGTGAAAAGCAGGTTCGATCCGCCGGGCCCAACGGCCATGCTGCCGTTCGCGGCCGCGGTCGGGTCAACCGATACAATCCGCAGGCTCGTTGGGCGGGCCGCCGGCATCGTGCGATTGTTTTCCAGCACGTCCAATGCAACGGCGGCCGTATTGGTCGCTTCGAGCTTGTAGAAGTTACGCATCGGGTCGATCCGTCCGACCGCCACGTGTACCGTTGCCGTGCCCGTGCCACCGATTTGGTCGGTTGCCACATAGCGGATCCGTTCCACGCCAATGAAGCTGGGATCCGGCGTATAGACCAATCCGGTCGCTCCCGCATTCACCGAAACCGTGCCGCCTACCGCGTCGTTGGTGAAGAGGGATAAGATTCGCAAGTCCGCAATGGATTGGGTAACCAGCTTGTCATTAGCCAGCACATTGAGTTCGTTATCAAAGCTACCCGGCAGCACGCTAAAGTGGTCGTCGCTAACGTCCAGCGTGCCGCGCCGTTCAATCACGGTGACTCGGGCCTGAGCTGTCGCTCGGGCGACGCCGCCCGCGCTAACTTCGTATGTAAACTGCAAGGGCGTAAGCGTGGACGCAGTGAAGACCAGTGTGTTGTTGGTCAACACCGGCTGCCCGACGATATTTGAGGACAGAACCTGCGTGATTGTCAGATCACTACCCATGTTCGGCAGCATGTGATCGTTGGCGAGCACATGCAGTGTCACGGTTTCGCCCGCTGCCGCAGTGAAGCGGTCATCGGCGGCATGCAGCACCCCGTTTAACGGTGGCACCACGGAGCGCACCATCACACGCCCGCTGTTCACATCGCCTTTATCGTTCTGGATCGTGTAGCGGAAATAATCCTCGCCGACAAAGTCTGCCGGTGAACTGTAGATCAACGAGAGTCCGTCCGGCGCAATCTCGACCACACCACCATGCAATGCAGGACCCGCATCGATGATCGTGAGAATCCCTTCCGAGTCGGTGAAATCGCGATCATTGGCCAACACGTCCAGCACGCGATTGCTGGTTCCCGCCGGGATATAGAAGTAGTCATCCACCGCAAACAGGAAGCTGTTGTCCGTGATGGTGTAATCGAACACATTCGTGAAGGACTGCCAATCCGCCAACTGGTCAAGCAGGAAGGATACCGTGGAGTCATGAATTATGTTCGTATTCGAAATATCCACTTGCGCCAGACCGGGATTAGTGACCGAGGTAGCCGACACAAAACGCAAACGGTCGTCGGGCTGGACTTGGTTAATATCGATCTCAATCGCCTGTTCCCGATCAACCAACTCATCGAGGGTGACACTCCACACCTCATCTTCGTTGGTAGTATATTCATCCACGAAC
>SLAD01000394.1 GCA_007126995.1 Kiritimatiellia bacterium
ATGTGCTTGAGCATTTGAATTAATTCCGTAGCCGCCGTCGTTAGGGTGTGTTGATCTATTCTGAATCGTGAGTTGAATTCGGCGATCCGCAAGCGGACGCCCTGCAGAAGACTCCTGTAACCGGGTTGTAGGGCCGTCGCTTGCGACGCGCCGCGAATGAATCAACACGCCCGTTAAACGGTGGATGATCTTACTGAGCGAACAGGAATCCACGTCCTAACGGACGCGGCTACGCTTTTGTTTACAATGCTCCGGAAACCGGGAGATGTGGTGCAGGTCGGCAGCTCTAAATAGGCCCCCGCCCGTATTGCTGGCGCCACTCCCGTTTCACCGACCAAAGTCCCCACCGCAAAAACCGCTTGAGCCCGTTACGGGTCGGGCGCACTATGCAGGCGTGAAAGCAGATGATCCCAAAGATGTGATTGAGCCGGAGGTTATTCCGCCCGGTAGCGGCGGTGACGAGCCGGGTGCCGGGGAGCCAGTCGCCTCGGTGCGCGTCGCCCGATTGAAGCGCGCGGTCGTGTCCGGATTGATTTTGGACATGGTCGACTTATATTCCTTTATGCCCACACCGCCGGTGATTCTAGCCGGGGCTGCGGCCGGTGCTTTGATTGGCTGGTATATCTGTCGCACGCAGGAGGTGCCGCCCGCGCAAAGGGTTTGGTGGATCAGTCTGGCTGCGATATATTGTGCTATGCCGAAAACACATTTCTATCCGCTGGCCACGCTCATTTTGATGTACCGGGCGTTGGTCCGGCGATAAATCGCAACTAAATAAGGAGTTTCTCATGGATGTGGAAGTTTTTGCCTTGTGTGATGCCGCTACCGATAGCGGCGGAAAATTGAATTTGCTGGGCGCGTTCGATCGTATCAATGCGCGTCAGTTCCCGCTCGTCCATCCGCATTGCGCGATTGCGTTGCGCGTGCGTTTTGATCGGATTGAGGAGGGGAATCATCGGGTCAAGATCAGTCTGATCGATGCCGATGGCAACTCGATCATTCCCGGTATCGACGGTAATATCGGCATCAAGTTTCCGCCCGATGTTCAGTCCGTCTGCGCCAATATGGTGTTGAACATGAACGGCTTGAAGTTCCAGTCGGCGGGTCAGTATTCGATTGAGCTGGCGATTGATGGGCGCCACGAGCGCTCGCTCCCGATTAATGTAGTCGAGGCCCCTGGGAAACAGCAACCACAGCCGCCTGCAGCAGATGCCTAAGCGTGGGGAAAATGGGACTTAAGAAGTGGATAGGTAAGGGGGTTGCGGTCATGCGCGGTTTAGCGGAAGCCGATTGTGATGATGATCCGATGCGGCAGTTCACACATTGGTTCGAGGAGGCAAAGAAGACGGATATCGCGTATCCAGAGGCGATGTCACTTGCTACCGCGACGGCGGACGGAATTCCCTCTGTGAGAATGGTGCTCATGAAAGGATATGATGAGCGCGGATTCTGCTTCTATACCAATTACGAAAGTCGCAAAGGCGATGAATTGCAGGCGAACCCGCGTGCATCACTTCTCTTTTACTGGGAGCCGTATGAGCGCCAGGTGCGAATTGAGGGCGCGATCGAAAAGCTAACGGAAGAGGAATCGTTCGCCTACTTCGAGTCGCGTCGACGCGGCAGCCGCATCGGGGCGTGGGCATCCGAGCAGAGCAGCATCATTGAGACCCGCAAAGCGCTCGAACAGCGGGTGCAACAGTATGAAGCGGAGTTCGGTAATGGACCGATTCCCCTGCCGCCGTTCTGGGGTGGCTATCGCTGTATCCCGGAGCGGATCGAATTTTGGCAGGGACGCGTGAATCGTTTGCATGATCGCCTCCTGTTCACGCGCACTGGCCAAGGCTGGAAACGCGTTCGCCTTTCGCCGTGACGCCGGGCCCCAGATTTAGGGGTTCCCCTTATAGTCGTTCATTGCTACCCTTTCCCATTGGAGATCATGATGAATACACCAAATACAACAACAGATGGCGGCGCTCTGGAACAGAGCGGGAAACAAGTACTCAACGATTTACGGGAGTTGGCTTCGCTGACCTCCGATGAAAAGGGCGCGCAACGTGTGGCCTGGGGACCGATCTGGCGACAGGCCCGCGAATGGTTCACGAAAAAGGTCGCGGACGAGTTGGGGCTGTCCGTTGAGCGCGATGCCGCGGGCAATTTCTGGGTGACCATTCCGGGTGACAGCGACAAGACCGTGATTGTGGCCGGACATCTGGACTCGGTGCCGAACGGCGGTTGGCTGGACGGTTGTTTGGGTACGCTGTCCGCACTTGAGGCCCTGCGTCGCTACGCGAAGCAGGAGCAAAAGCCGGTCACGTTGAAATTAGTGGATTGGGCGGATGAAGAGGGGGCCCGTTTCGGTCGCAGTCTGTTGGGATCCTCCGCCGCCGGCGGCAGCCTCAAGATCGAAGAGATCAGCGGGCTCAAGGATCGCGATGGCGTCAATCAGTTGGATGCTTTGCGCGAGAACGATGTTGAGCCGGACCAAATGCTCGACGCGCATAAAGCCCTGAAGGAAATCAATGCCAAGGCCTATCTAGAGCTTCACATCGAGCAAGGCCCAGTCTTGGAGTCGATGGATAAACCGACCGGCGTGGTGCTCGGCACCTTCGGCGTGGAGCGACACATGGTGCGCTTCACCGGGCAAGCCGCGCACTCGGGTTCCACGCCCATTCCGATGCGGCGCGACGCCTTTCTGGCGGCGGCGCAGTTCGCGCTGGAAGTGCGTGAGATCGCCAAGCGCAACAGCACGTCGGAAGCGGGCGTGGTGTGTACCTGCGGGATTGTGAATGTGGAACCTTGCATCGTCACGGCTGTGCCCGGCGTCTGTGAGATCTCGATCGATCAGCGCGCCTTGGATGCCGATGTGCTCGCCCGCATGTTTAAGGAAGCGCAAGCGGCCGCCAAGCAGGCCGCGGATGACAACAACGTGACGGTCGAGATCAACAAGATCTGGACGATTGAGCCGCGGCCGTTTGATCCGGACCTGATTCGGATTTGCGCGGAGGCGGTGCAGGAAGCCACGGGTGATGCCCCGAAGTTGCCGTCCGGTCCGCTCCACGACGCCGCCGAGATGGTTCCGCATATGCCGACGGTGATGATGTTCGCCTACTCCTCAAATGGCTTGTCGCACTGCAAAGAGGAAGACACGCCGGAGGAATATGTCGATTTGACCGCCCGCGCCTTTATGTTGCTGACGGAAAAGACGATTGCGCACGTGGCCGCGAACGATTGATCCTAAAAAGAGCAGTTCGGTGCACCCAAAAAAGAGATTAAGGCGAAAGATTATGGCAAAAGATTAAGGAATCAGGAGTTTGCTCCCTTGTCTTTCGCCTTCATCTTTCGCCCTTGTGTGCGCCTATTAGGTGCAAAGCAGGGAACAGTATATGGTTTTATAAACCTCTCATGTTCAAGTGTATACAAGAAAACGATTCAACTGCGGAGCAGTTGAGCTGCTCTTTATAGGCTGAAAAGTATTGGAAACTGGTATGGCGGGTCTCAGGGAGTGGCGGCGAGTCGTCGCTGGCGCACCGCCTCATAGAGCAGGATGGTCGCGGCCGCCGCGACGTTCAGTGAGTCGCACTGGCCCAGCATCGGGATGCGCACTTGGCCATCGGCTTCGTTCATCCAGAAATCGCTCAGGCCAACTTGTTCGGCGCCAACCAGAATCGCGGTCCCTTTGGCATAATCTATTGCCGTATAATCGCGATCTGTGTGCGGTGTCGCGGCCACCACTTGAATGTCCCTTTCCTGCAGCCACTGTTTGACGGCCTGCGAAGAGGCATCGACCACCGGTAACGTGAAGAGTGCGCCGATGCTGGCGCGCACCACGTTCGGGTTGTTAATGTCGGTGCAACGGTCACACACGATTACCGCATGCACACCCGCAGCATCCGCTGAACGCAGCATTGTGCCTAGGTTGCCGGGTTTCTCAATATGCTCGGCCAGTAGTAGCAGTGGATGCTCGGGCACCTGCAATGATTCCAACGGGATGTGGACTTGTGGGGCCAGCGCCAGCAAACCTTCCGGGCGATCCCGGTACGCCATCTTGTGAAAGACGGCGGCGGAGCAGGGAATCAGTTCCGCGCCGGCCGCTTCCGCTTGCTTCATGAGTGTGGGCTCGTTGGTGCCTTGAAACAGTTCCGTGCAATAAAAAAGGGCTTCCGGTTGCACGTGATTGTCGAGGGCGCGTTTCAGTTCGCGGTAGCCCTCAATCAGCAACAGTCCGGCCTCGTCCCGTTCGGATCGTTTACGCAATCGCACGGCTTGCTTCACGCGGGGGTTCTGTAGGCTGGTAATCATTCTGTGAATTCGGCCCGCCAACGGGTCGCAGCCAGTTCCAGGGCTCGGCCGCGATGGGAAATCGCATTCTTTTCGGAGGCACTCAATTCCGCAAAGGTCTGCTGGTAGCCTTCCGGAACAAAGAGCGGGTCGTAACCGAACCCGTTGTCGCCGCGCGGCGCCTCCGCGATGTGACCGCGACAGATGCCTTCGACGTATTGGGCCCGTCCGCTTGGGTAGGCGAGGGCGATGACGCAGCGGAACTGTGCCGAGCGATCATCGGCGCCGTCCAACTCTCGCAGCAGCTTTTCGTTGTTCGCCGCATAATTACAATCCTCGCCCGCGTAGCGGGCCGAGTACACTCCAGGCGCGCCGTCTAAAGCCGCCACCTCCAGACCGGTGTCGTCACCTAATGTGACGCAGCCACTGGCCAACGCCAGAGTCACCGCCTTCTTGATCGCGTTGGCCTCGAGCGTTGCACCGTCCTCAATGACCTCGGGCAGATCATCGAAGTCTGCCGTGCTCAACAGTGTCAGGCCGGGTAAGGCAAAGATCTGCTGAATTTCCTCGAGCTTGTGGGGATTCCGGGTAGCGATTAAACATTTCATGATGCTCTGCATAGCCGATTGAATCGTCCGGATCAAATCCATAATCGGAGCGGACATACGAATTGCCTTCTTGACCGCGTTGGCCCCGAGCGTTGCCATCCTGATGATCAAATCGCGCTCGCTCCCTTCCTGTGCATCTGTTAGGCTACGCGCCAGTTTTATTCAAGAGGTCAATTATGGAAGCAAGACGTCGTGTGGTGGTAACAGGATTAGGCGCTGTAACGCCGATTGGCAATACGGTGCCGGAATTTTGGGAGGGGCTGAAAAACGGTCGCAGCGGCGGTGGCCCGATCACGGGATTTGACGCGTCGCAGCACGCAACCAAGATCGCCTGTGAGGTGAAGGACTTTGATCCGTTGGCGCATATGGATCGTAAACGCGCCAATCGCTTGGATCCATTCGGCCGCTTTGCCTATGCGGCGGGCGCTGAGGCGCTGAAGGATGCCGGGATCGATGTGGAATCGCTTGATGAGCGCAGCCGCGAGCGGTTTGGCGTGGTGATCGGTAACGGCGTGGGCGGCTTTCAGTCACTGGAAGCGCAAATGCAAATTTTCCTGGAGCAGGGACCGCGCCGTGTCTCACCGCTTTATGTGCCCTTGATCATTCCCAACATGCCCAGCGGTATTCTGGCGATCGAATTCGGCCTCAAAGGCCCGACCTTTTCGGTCGCCTCCGCCTGCGCCACGGGCAATAACTCGCTGTTCGATGCCTGGGCGCTAATCCAATTGGGACACGCGGACGCGGTATTGGCGGGCAGCGCCGAAGCCTGTATCACCCCGTCACTGATTGCTGGATTCAATGCCGCCAAGGCGTTATCGACCAACAACGATGCCGCCGGCACCGCGAGTTGCCCGTTTGATTTGGATCGCGACGGGTTTGTGATGGGCGAGGGTGCGGGGTTGCTGGTGCTGGAAGACTACGAGCAGGCCCAAAAGCGCGGCGCGCCGATTCGGGCCGAGGTGCTCGGTTTCGGGCTGTCCACCGATGCTTATCACATCACAGCGCCGGAACCCGAGGGTATGGGCGCGTCCCGCGCCATGAGCGAAATGCTCGAGCGCGCCGGGATGGCTCCGGACAAGGTCGATTATGTCAACATGCACGGCACCTCGACAAAACTGGGCGACATCGCCGAGACCAAAGCCATCAAGCGCGTGTTCGGCGATCACGCCTACAAGCTGAAGTGTTCGTCCTCGAAGAGCATGACCGGCCACATGATCAGCGCCGCCGCCGCTGCCGAGGCGATTGTCACTGTGCTGACGGTGCAACATGATTGCATCCCGCCCACCATCAACTTCAGCACGCCGGATCCGGAATGTGACTTGGATTACACCTTTAACGAGGCGTGTGAGACACCGGTGCGCGTTGCCATCAGCAACTCCTTTGGTTTTGGCGGTCACAACACCAGCGTGCTCTTTGGTAAGGTTTAAGCCCTGAGGTTGACCAGCAATGGCCGCCAGTATTGCCGAGATTATCGTTCTTTGCCTGATCGTCGATTGGCTGTTCCGGCGATTTCATTTGCCCGGTTTGGTGGGTATGTTGTTGGTTGGCGTGGTGCTCGGGCCCTACGCGCTCGATTATCTGGATCCCGACCTATTGTCGATCGGCGCCGATTTGCGCTTGATTGCGTTGCTGGTGATCTTGCTGCGCGCCGGTTTCGCCTTGCAACGCCGCACACTGCATGAAGTCGGTAAGCGCGTGCTGCTGCTCGCCTTTATTCCGGCGATTTGCGAAGGGGCCATGATTACGCTGGTTGCGTATCACCTGCTCGCCTTCACGTGGCTGGAAGCGGCCCTGCTGGGTTCCGTGATTGCCGCGGTTTCGCCCGCCGTGATCGTGCCGTCCATGCTGCACTTCAACAAAGTGCGCAAGGGAACCGACAAAGGCATCCCGACCATGATCATGGCCGCTTCATCGGTCGACGACGTGTTCGTGATCGTGGTCTATACGGGCTTGCTCGGACTCTATGCCGGACATACCACGGCCATGATCTGGCAATTGGCCAGCGTGCCGGTTTCACTGGTACTCGGTATCGGCGCGGGCCTCGGCATTGGCTGGTTGCTGTGCAAGCATTTTGATCGCTTTAATCCGCGCGCCACCAAGC
>SLAD01000317.1 GCA_007126995.1 Kiritimatiellia bacterium
AAACGCGGTATTGCCGGAAGCCTAGTCTTCACGGTATTCGACCGTGATGCTCTAATCTACGCCATGGCCGATCAGAAGTACACTAAGGTTAAGGGCGATGTTGGCATCTCCCGTGTAGATGAGTGGGGCGACAACTTCACGATTGACGATGACGGTTATGTACAACAGACAGAAACCACCATCGAATACGCTGATCAAGTGCCTCCCTTCAACATTACCATTAGCTTTGTGAACGAATATGGCAAGAAGGCGGTGCTCCGCATTATCGGATGTGAGATCCTCAACGAGGGCTCTGGTATGTCTATCGACGACATTACTACCGATAAAGCTTGCACATTCGTGGCCCGCAAGATTGAATATCTCAAGCCACTAGGTCCTAACGCTAGTCCTGACTTACCAGCAACGTCTTAAGTTCTCCTTCCCCGCTTAGGCGGGGAAGTACATAGGGGTGGATTATGGACTACTATACACAGCAAGAGTTTAAATGCAGGATTTGTCTGCGGCAGGCCTGTGGTCCGCCACATGCACTGATTAACAACCCTACCACCCCATTAAATCTCATACAACTCTGTCAGATCTGTCACCGTGGGGCTATATACCGAGACATCCCCATAGGGCAGCTTATAGCAGCTATCGCTGAACGTGAGTCAATCTCTATTAGCGAGGTTCGTCGCGCCAACAATATTTACTAGGGAGGATCACCATGCCTATACCACTAACCAGTAGATCCGCCGAATTCCACCGTAGGGACCTACAAGCCCAAGTTGGCGCCAACACCTCATACTCTGGGGCGGATATCGTTGCGTCCATTAGTATACCGGGGAACAAATCCATGGTCTTCGGGGAACTACAAACCATTAGTTATAGCATACACCGTGAGAAACACCCAGTACGAGCACTTGGGCGTATTAACCCGAAGGGCTTTACCTATGGAGGGCGTACCATTGCCGGATCGATGATCTTCACGGTGTTTGATCGCCATGTGGTGCAGAATGCTATCCTCAAGGAACTCATTAATAGCCAGACCCTGGACTATGGCGACTTACGCCACCTCTCTAAAGTTATGGTTACCGATGAGATGCCACCATTCGATGTGACTATCTCATTCACCAATGAGTATGGGCATGCATCCAGAATTGCCCTATACGGGATTACTATCGTAGATGAGGGGCAAGTTATGAGTATCGACGATATTATCACGGAGAATACCATGACGTATATGGCTAGAGGTATTGACCTAATGGCCTCGGTAGACATGATGGGCAACCCAAACTATGGAGGGGGTTCGTAATGAAGCTCATCCGTCAACACACGAACCTACCCAGGGCACATGCAGGTTCTACAGAGCACCGCATCTTCTCCGAGGAATACTTCTCTGGTGCGGATGTCAGCATCTACTTTGGAGATATCTGGGTAGACGAGGTCACCGCCATTGAGATATCCGTGCAGGAGAATGTGCAACCCATTTATGGATATGCAAGCTATACCGTAGACGCATGGGCGAGGGGCACGCGTCTAGTCACGGGCACCTTCCGCATTAACTTCAAGGAATCCTACTACTTGCAGGCAGTACTTAACGAGATAGAACACAGGGCACAGTCATCACAGCCTGTATTTACAGATAGAGAACATAATGTGTCCGCTCGTACGATTGAGGATGTACTGGCGGCCACTACGGAAGTTAAGTCCACGGAACGCTTTGAACACTTAGCGAATGAGTATCAGCAATCCATCTGGGGAAGAACCATTGGTACCACTAGTGAATTTACTAGGCGTATGCATAATCAACCCATGGATGCTTATTTCCATAGTCGTAATCGTCAACCCAACTTACACCGGGAAGGCTTTAACATTCTACTCTCCTACGGCCCCTTCATCAAGGGATATGACCAGATCATTGATGCCCATGATGCAAGGAGACCTACGGTTAATCATACCATTGAATCCATCACCGGCGTACAGATTGCCAACATGACGAAGATTATTCAAACGGCTGGACAACCCATCGAAGAACAATACTCGTTCATCGCTAGGGACATCAACTACAAGATCTGACAAGGAGGATAACCATGCAGGAAGAGCAAGTCAAAGCACAGGAGACGAAAGCTACGAAGGGCAAACCTGATGAGGGGGGCGAACCAATCTTTCCAGACGGCCCTTCCAAGAAGCAGGTAGATGAATGGAAGTCTAGGTATGGCAGTATCTACATGACCGATGTAGATGATGAGATCTTCATCTGGCGTACCATTACACGCGTCGAGTATAAGGAGATCATCAAGATCAAGGACGCTGATCCCATGTACCGAGAGGAGCGTATGGTCGAGAAGTGTGTATTGTGGCCCGAGCAGTATAACTTTACCAGCATGAGCCATGGTAAGGCTGGGACGCCATCCCTACTAGCGGAACACATCATGAACAAGTCAGGATTTTCCGAAGTCACATCTCAGAAGCTGTGATAACCAATGCTATCGCAGGAAGAGCTGGCTGAACTTAAGCGTGAATATGGGCATATATATGCCACGGAGCTGCTAGGTACAACCTACATCTGGCGCCGCCTGAATAAGGTAGAGTATACCCAGATTGATACCATGGACGCTACTGACGAGGAGAAGGAAGAGCTAGCATGCCACCTTTGTATCCTGCATCCTAAGATCGACTATGACCAATGTCCAGCGGGTATACCCTCAACCTTAATTGACCAGATCCTCATTGAATCTGGCTTCGATGAACAACGCAGCGATCAACTCCTCCAGGAATATCGCAATGAGATGCAGACATTAGAGTCACAGATGGAAGCCATCATTATGTCTGCCTATCCTAATATCACCCTAGAGGAGATTGATGTATGGGATGTACCCAAGACACTTCGTTACTTCACGCGTGCTGAGTGGATCTTGACAGTACTACAAGGTGTTCCCGTATCCAAGATACTCACGGAGTTACATTCGACCGAGCCAACTAAGCCCTCACGAGCACAAGTGGAATCCTTCCCCGAGTTACGCCACGAACTATAAGATGGGAGCCTGCATATGCCTAGACAGCGCCTGTCTTCCGAATACTACCAACGCCCAACCCAGGACTATCCCAAGAAGATTGCAACCACTGCAGCCGGTATAGGTCTGGGTCTTTTGGCTTTACGTGCAGGAAGACCCGCGCTACGCATGCTCGGACAAGAGGGTGGGTTCCTACACCAGGCTGGTGTGCAGCTAGGCCGAGGCCTATCCAGGATTTATGAATCTCCTGCATCAGCCGTAGCTCGCGGTGTTGGCCAATGGACCAGACATGGCGGCCCCGCACGACTAAGCATTAGGGAATTGCCCGCACAGCTACGCCAGACGGGAGAACAATTTAGGGATAGCGTTGGGCATGCCTTGCAGCAGCACCGTGATCGGACTGCTTCACGGGTCTATCAACGAGCCACACACATGCAAACCCTATTCCGGGATGTTGAACATGTACGGGCAGGCGCTAGGGAAACCATCGAGTATGGTTATCGCATGCGCCATCTCGCGGGACAACTACGTGGCGAATATGGTGATGTAGGTGTTGATATTGCACGTAGGTTAGCAAGGCAGGACCCATCCGAGCCCTTCTACCTACGCGACCCCAGCCTACACGTCAACCGTATCCAGCGTATGCTTGAAGATGTTGATAGCATTAGGGGCCTGCATATATCCCCCGAAGATCTGGCAGCACGGGTACGATCACGTATTGGCCATTCCATGTTCGCGCCAGTAGGTCCTGGAATTGGCGTAACTGAAGAGGCTATAGATCTGGCTACGCGGCGCACACGCGATGAAGCTACACGAGCGCTATATGCCGAGGGCCAACGTGAAACATTCCTAGAATATGTGATGTCCCACGTAGGTTTCCGCAGAGCCACTATTGGTGAAGTCATGGATGACGTTAGGCATATCGGCATGGCTCGCCCTGACCGTAGAACGGGTGATATGGTAGAGACTGCTACGGCCTTTAGTGAGTTAGTAGCAAGGGATAGGCACTTTGCTAACCTCAAGGCGGACCCGCTATTATTCATTGATAAGGCGGGCAACCTGATTGACTACCGTGGGGTTAGCGATGCTACACACGGTGTACTAACCTTCATCGACCGTCACTTCCAAACCCCTATCATCAACATTAACCCACTACGATTACTACAATACCGTGTGGTGCGTAGTGCACAGCTAGCACCGAAAGTTAACATATTAGGTACTGGAGAGGTACAACAGTATGTATTCGGTAGTCCTTATCCTATCATTACACCACGTGTTATGGCAGGGGGACGCATCACTGACCCATTAACGGGGCGCATTATACGTGATGATGTAGTGAGTGGTTCCGCAAGGCATGGTATCCTATCACGGGTATCGCCAAAGATTGCAGGGACTGGATTGCGAGATCCCCATCCAGATACTATCCTAGGTCGCATGATGAACTTAGTGGATGTTGGCCGTCAGGATTTCCCCTCTAAGCTTAAGGAATATCAGTCCATTATTACTAAGCTTAGATCGCCCGAGTGGCAACGCAATGTATTAACAGGGCTACAGGAAAGGCATATCCCGCCGGACCAGGTAGCTCAACGCCACGCACAACTTAGCCGCTTAATTGAGCGCAACATGCGCGGAATCACCCCTGAGGAATGGCGACGCATTGGTACACGTGTAGATCTAGACGCGCTAGGTATTGGACGCGTTGACATGCGCGACCCCAAGGAAGTTATGTCTTTACTGCAGCGACTACGCCAAACAGCCGTACCGGATCCAGATCTTGCAGGGGAATTACTATCTCCGTATGCACGTGACATTGAACGCACGTGGCAAGCCTTTGCTAGGGACCCGGCGGCATTCGTTGACTCTAGACGTGTACTCAGCAATCGCATCCCCATGTTCACTAGCCTACAAGTTATTGAACAAGTGGAAGATGTTAGACGCTTAGCAAGCCAAGAGCTGCTCTGGCGCCTACAACAACAGACGCCAGGTCGCCCGCTCATGGATGTTATTGGAGATGTACTGCCAGCCGGGGAACAACAACGTAAACTCCATGAATATCTAACACTCATGGATATGAATATAGGATATCGCGACTATCGACGCACTTTAGGACTAGCTAGGGGTACTGGTCGATATGAACAGGAAGCAGCACGTGCGTATGAAGCCTTCCTAGATGTATTTGACCCTGCTACAACTGCTGGTCAACGTATTGATAGGTCCGTTAAGCGATATACTCCATGGCTTCAGAAATCCATCGAATGGGAAGAGTATCAGCAGTATGTAGGTATAGGCCGTAGCGGCTTTCCACGTGGCCAAGAATATGTATATCTCGGTAAGACACAAGGCCCAATAGCTGCCATTAATGAAGCCATCAAGCAGCGTGGGTTTGACCCACTGAGACAATTCGGTAAGCAGTTCACCGCCGGACGGCACAATATGGAAGAGATGACTGGCTTATCCATCGCTTCCTATCACTTTGCTGAACGCCTAAGTGCAACACTAGGTTCGCTAGGACTAGGCTTAAGCCGTGAACATCTAGGATCCATGCCTCAGATTATGATGAACCTGATGGCCAGACGTTGGGTAGCTGGTATTGCGGCATTCTCAGCCTTTGCCTATATGGATTACGAAGCAGGTAAGATTGTACCTGGCGGACTTACTGGTGTCGGCGCTGACATACAAGCAGGGCTAGGTACAATCATTACAGGCGCTAGGGATCTCATCGGTGAGACTGACCGGGCCAAGCGCCGCAGGCAACTATACCCAGGTATGGATTTACTCGCCGAGGAGTCTTACATTGGTAGACCCCTTAGTCGCTTTGGACTAACGGGCGACATGAGTCTTGAGGAATACAATGAATACCTCATCTCGGGACATGACCCAGTACGGCGCGGTCGTTGGTGGAGAATGGGATCCAAGACACCTTGGTATGGCGATCGTGTACTATATTATGAGCCTAGTTGGTATCAACGGGCACACATGCCTGACGTTAAGGCTATTAGCATGTATGGCTCCGAGGATGACAAGTGGCGCCATCACTGGATGCCCACACCTCGGTATCCAGCAGCTCCCATTAGACACTTCCTAACTGACCCATATCATCTAGAACGTGAACTCTATTGGGATAGGCCCTACCCAGAGACAGGTCCGATACCTTTCCTCGCCGAGCTGCCCTTAATTGGCCCAACCGCTGGCGTGGGCGTTAGTGAAATCCTTAAGCCTACCATCAAGATGCATCAGGAAGAGCTACGGGATATTAACCGTGGGATCCGGGCACGCGGCTTCGCTCAGCCTAGACAAGCCTACGCCTATGTAACACCGAGCGGCATGATACAAACCACCTACATGGCAGGAGCTGGCGACATTGGACGTGAGATGATCGCTGGAACACCAACCATGGGCATGGAACCTGGTATGTATGCTAAGGGTAAGGATATGTCCCGTGCCCAGCTAACTGGCATTAACCAGGAGATACTCACTGCTGGCATGCTACGTGGCGGAGAGCTACCTGCGGGACCAGTGGAAGGTACAAGGTTAATCCCACTACGTGATCGTAGATCCATGGATGTCTTCGACGACCCAGATACTATAGATGACATCATGTCCATGACCGACCCAAGGTTTATGGCTGGACAGACCTGGTATAGCTTCGTTAAGCACTCTGGTATCTACGGCTTCCTCTTCAGCGACCTTACCATGCGTGGTATGAGTGACATCTGGCAGCCTGCCGAGATGTTATACCCAGGACCAGTCGTAGAGCGTGCTAGAATTAACACCATGGCTCGCTCCTGGTGGGATAGATACATGGGCGGTCTCGGCGATGATATCTCAGAGATCTACCGCCGGTTCATTCCACGGGAACGCCGCGTAGACTACTGGAACCCAATCCCCAATACAATGCCATATTGGATGCCAGGCCCAGACTACTTCGTGAACTTCCAAGAGGGAGATCCCTTC
>SLAD01000310.1 GCA_007126995.1 Kiritimatiellia bacterium
AAGCGGCACCGATGCAAGGGGTGACGGTCGCACCTGCGGCGGCGAACGATGACGAACGGGTTTCCGGGAGCTATTCCATTCGTTTCGAGTCCGTCGATTTCGCGTATGAGGAACGATTGGTGCTGCGGGATATCCGTTTCACCTGGACGGCGGGTTATCGACTAGCCTTGGTGGGCCCCAGCGGAGCGGGCAAAAGCACCATTGCGCATTTGCTGCTCGGTTTCGAACAGCCCGTGGCAGGACAGATACTGGTGAATCAGCGCGACTTGTCCGCGTGGGATCCGGCCGTATGGATGCAGCAGATCGCCGTCGTGCCGCAACACACGCATCTTTTCAACAATACGGTGCGCGAAAATCTGCGCCTTGCACGACCGGGTGTGGCGGACGCCGAATGCTGGGACGTGTTGGAGCAGGTCGCTTTGGCAGACACTATTCGCACGCTGCCGGACGGTTTAGATACCTGGATTGGCGAACAGGGCGCGCGCCTGTCCGGTGGCGAGCGTCAGCGGCTGGCGATTGCGCGGGCGCTGCTGAAACGCGCGCCGATCTGGGTGTTGGATGAGCCTACATCACACCTCGACCCGCGCACGGAACAAGGCTTGGTGGAGCTGTTGCTGAATATCACGGCGGGCAAGAGCACGCTATGGATATCACATCGCTTGCTGGGGCTGGACCATATGGACAGCATTTTGGTCTTGCAACACGGTGAGATTTGCGAGCGCGGTCGGCACGACAAACTCATCGCGTCGAACGGGTATTATTCCCGTATGCTGCGACAGGAGCACCAACTGCTGACGGACCAGACAATACCTTAATGGGCCTTTGGAATGCCCATGTTCCCGCCAGCCGGAGCAAGGACATTCCTGTCCTTGCTCTGGGATTGGCGCGTTCGCCGAGTTCAGAAAGAAGATTAGGGCAAAAGATTAAGGCGAAAGATAAGGGAATAGCGTCATTCCCCTTAATCTTTCGGCTTGAGATTTACACCCTGCTCAGGCCATCCGCACACATGGGCAAGAATGCCCATGTTCCCGCCTGCTGGAGCCCTGCCTGTCACAGATTCCGCCAGATGCCGCGGCGCTGGTTTTGCGCCTCCTGCTGAAAGAGGAGATAGGCTTCTTCGCGGGGATGTTCGGCTTCGTAGACGATGGCGTTGCCGCCCAACAAGAGACGTTCGCCAATGTCGGTCCCTTGCAATTCGACATAGCAGAGAAGGCGGCCAAAATTGTCGCGCAGGATCTGATCTTCGGGGAAAACGAGTCGTACTTCACGGCCGTTCAACCACATCTCAACGGTGCGGGTAGCGACATTGCCGTACTGGAGCAGAAATTCAGGATCCATGTTCAGCAGTTCCGCCTGGGCCTGCAGCGAGCGCGTGCGGCGGGTCTCGGGCGCGTCGATGCCCAAAATGCGCACGCGCTCCTCGAGGCCCATGAATTCGACCACGATGGTATCGCCATCAATCACCCGTGTGCAAAGTGCGAGTGGGAATCCTTCCTCGTCTTTGACATAGACTTCGGGTTGGCGCAGGCTGTAACCGAGGATCATGCCGCCCACGAACAGAATGAGGCTGAAGAGCCCCCAAAGAGTATGGGTTCTGAATGATCCCGGTTGCCCGAGTTTTTGCAGTAAAGTGGCCATCGTTTGCTTAATATTTCCTCTGCATGACATCTGGGTCGACAATCCAACCCGATTTCGTATCATGCCCACAACACAATCATTAATACTGCATCAAGGAGGTTCCTGTGCCAAGTGAGATTAGCGCGCTTTCGCTCATACACCGCTGCCGACGCAATCGCCGCACGGCCGCGATTCGTGACTTGGTGCAGGAGGTGCGGCTGCATCCGGCCGACCTGATACAGCCCTTATTTGTGGTGGATGGTGAGGGTGAGCCGGAAGCGATCGAGAGCATGCCGGGCGTGTTGCGCTACTCAATTCCGCGATTGGTCGAGCGCTGCCGTGAGGTGGCCGACCTCGGTATTCCGGCGGTGGCATTGTTCCCCAAATTTGATCCGTCGCTGAAGGATGCGGAGGGTAGCCACGCATTGGTACGCGATAATCTGCTGTATCGCGCGATTGCGGCGGTGAAGGAGGCGTTGCCGGACCTGCTGTTGATCGCCGACGTCGCACTGGACCCGTACACGGATCACGGACATGACGGCGTGTTGTCGGCGGATGGCCGCACGGTGGACAACGATGCATCGGTGGCGCGGTTGACCCAGTTGGCGCAGCTCGAAGCGGAGGCTGGGGCCGATTGGGTGGCGCCGTCGGATATGATGGACGGGCGCGTGGGCGCCATTCGCGCTGTGTTGGACGGCGCGGGGTTCACGGATACCGGCATTCTGGCGTATTCGGCCAAATTTTCGTCGGCTTATTACGGCCCGTTCCGCGAGGCGGTGGGCAGTTTGCAGGCGGCGGGTAGCGCGCACTTGGACAAGAACACGTATCAATTGAATCCGGCCAACACGCGGGAAGCCATTTTCGATGCATTGCTGGACGAGGAGGAGGGCGCGGATGTCTTGATGGTGAAGCCTGCGGGGCCGTATCTCGACATCATCAAGACGCTGCGCGAATGCACGGACCGGCCGGTTGCGGCGTATCAGGTGTCGGGCGAATTCGCCCAAATCCATGCGGCGGCCCGCTTGGGTTGGCTCGATCTGTGGCGGGCGCGGGACGAATCGCTGTTGGCGATCAAGCGCGCCGGCGCGGACATGATCTTGACCTATTTCGCCGCGGACTGGGCGGCGACCTATCAGTAGGGTCGGATGAAGGCCGTCCCAGTCCACCTGCACCGTTTTAGCGAGATCCTGCTGGATTTGCTGTATCCGCGGCAATGCGCGCATTGTGGCCGCGAGCCGGACGCGGGCCCGTTCCTGTGTTGGGAGTGTCTCTCGGATGTGCACTATGTGCAGGCGCCGTTCTGTGAGTGCTGTGGCGATCCGGTGCCCGGTCATATCGATCATCGCTATCGTTGCGTATTCTGTTCCCGCAATCCGCCGCACTTTGACGGGGCCCGCTCCGCGGTGCGGTATCAGGGCGCGATCGGGACGGGGCTGCGCTCGATCAAATATCACGGCGCGACGTGGTTATTGCCCGATATGTCGCGTCTGTTGAGCGCTTGCGTGCGCACGCATTACGACTTGTTGCCCGTCGAGGCGGTGTGTTATGTTCCGCTCCATGCCGTGAAGGAGCGGGAACGCGGTTTCAATCAAGCCGAACGTTTGGCCCGCGTCCTGGCGGCGGAGCGCGACTGGCCGGTGGTGCGGGGGTTGCGCCGGATCAAGGATCATGGCAGCCAAACGCGTTTGACAGCGAAACAGCGGGCGGCTAACGTGGCCGGCGTTTTTGAAGTGGCGAATGTCAATGCGGTGAAAGGGAAATGCCTGTTGCTGGTGGACGATGTGATGACCACCGGCGCGACCGTGAATGAATGTGCCCGGATCCTGAAGAAGGCGGGCGCCGCCAGTGTGTATGCAGTGACGGTGGCCCGCGGCTGACGCAAGGGAGTACCAGACAGTATGGCCTTTTTTAGACGAAAAAATGTGTCCACGGTGAAAGTGCGCAAGCGGGAAATGCCCGACGGCTTGTGGTTGAAATGCCCATCGTGCAACGAAATCATCTTCAAGCAGGACCTCGAAGCGAACGATAAGGTGTGTCCGAAATGCGATTTCCACTTCCAACTGAACCGTATCGAGCGGCGCGACCTGCTGATTGATGCGGACACGTTCGAGGAATGGGACGAGGAGCTATTCAGTGTGGACACACTGAAATTTACGGGTGTCGCATCCTATACCTCCAAACTCGAAGACAACGTGAAGAAGACCGGTCACCGCGACGCGGCGCTTTGCGGGGCCGGCCTGATGAATGGCCAGCGTGTCGCCCTCGGGATCATGGATTTCAGCTTCCTGGGCGCCAGCATGGGGGCCGTGGTCGGGGAGAAGATCACCCGCTTGATCGAGCGCGGAACGGAGCAGCAACTGCCGGTGATCGTCAGTTGTGCCTCGGGCGGTGCGCGCATGTACGAGGGCTTGTACAGCCTGATGCAGATGGCGAAGACCAGCGGCGCATTGGCCCGTCACGCGGAGGCCGGACTGCCGTATGTTGCGCTGTTGACGCATCCCACCATGGCCGGCGTAATGGCCAGTTTCGCGACGCTGGGTGATGTGATTGTGGCGGAGCCGGGAGCCTTGATCGGCTTTGCCGGTCCGCGCGTAATCAAGGAAACCACGCAACAGGATTTACCGCCCGGATTTCAGCGAGCCGAATTTCTGCTCAAGCATGGCTTGATCGATCAGGTCATCCATCGCAAGGAGCTGAAGCAGGGTATTACGCAACTGATCAGCTACATGCAGCCCGCCGCCGTAGCGGCCGGAGAATAGCGCTCGTGAAGAATCCGGCTCCGGACGCCTTGACCGATCAGTTGGATCGGTTCTTTCGACGCACCGTACAGGGCATCCGTCCCGGCCTGGACATCATCCGGGCCTTGCTTGCTTCGCTGGATGACCCGCAGAACGCCGTCCCGTATATCCATGTGGCCGGTACAAACGGTAAAGGGTCTGTTTGTGCGCTATTGTCCGCACTCTTGAACGCGGCGGGCTATCGCACCGGCTGCTATACGTCGCCCCACTTACAACGATTCAATGAACGCATTCAGGTAGGTGGAACGCCCATTGATGATGCGTTCCTTTCGGAGCTGATTGACCGGATCGAAGAGCACGCGGACGGATTGGAGACGGAACAGGACCTGCGCACGGCGACATTCTTCGAATGTGCCACGGCGATGGCGTTTACACATTTTCGCGATGCGGCCGTGGATTGGGCGGTGATCGAGACGGGCATGGGCGGCCGTTGGGATGCCACCAACGTGGGCGTGCCGGCGGTGTCTGTGATCACGCGGATCGATATTGATCACGCCAACTATTTGGGTCGCGATCCGGTTGGGATTGCGCGGGAAAAGGCGGGCATCATCAAGCCCGGCGTACCGGTGGTGCGCGGTCCACTGCCCGAGCCGATTGCCGAGGTGATTGAGGAGGTCGCCCGCGAAGTCGGCGCACCCGTTTGGCGAGCCGATGAGGTGGTATCGATTCAGCGCATGAAGCAGGGTTGGGACGGACAGCGGATACGAATCGAAATTGATGGCCGGGACCTGCGCCCCGTGCAGTTGCCGTTGATCGGGCGTCACCAGCTCGAGAATGCCGCCCTGGCGCTCACCGCGATTGAGGCCTTGCAGGCGTCGGGACACGTGACCGTGCCGGACCAGGCGATCGCAAAAGGCATTAGCGCGTGCCGTTGGCCGGGACGATGTCAGTTGTTGTCGAACGATCCCGTTATCCTGTTGGACGTGGCACATAATCCTGATGGTGCCCGTGCGCTGGGTCAGACGATTCATGAACTATGTGGCAAGCAGCCGGTTGGCTTGGTGGTCGGTTTCTTGGGCGATAAGGATATCGCCGGTTGCGTCAATGAGTTGGCGGCGGTGGCGAAGCGGTTTTGGGTGGTGCCGATCCAGCATCCGCGGGCGGCGCCGGTGGACGAGGTTGCCCGCGCGGTAGCCGCCGCGCGACGACCGGTGGAAACGGGGCCGTTGCAAGAGATGATGGATCGAGCGCGATCGTGGGCCGTGGAAGAGGGTGGGGTTGTTTGCGTTGCCGGGTCGGTGTATCTGGCCGGTGAAGTCTTGGATGAATGGGGCGGAAGTACTAGTATGCGTCGCGTGGACTGATTAGCAGGAACATGAGCCCCGAAAACGTAACAACAGAGACCGAGACCCCGCCGCTGAACATAGCGGTGGCCTGCGGGGGCACGGGTGGACATGTCATGCCGGGCATGGCGACGTCGATGGTGCTGCGCGATCGCGGCCATCACGTCACCTTGTGGCTGACCGGCAAGGAGGTCGAAGACCGGTCGGCATCGGAATGGAACGGCCCCATCATCCGCGTCGCTGCGCGAGGGTTTCCGAATAGTCTTTCCCTCAAAGGCCTTTCGGCCGCGTGGCACCTGCGCCGCTCGGCGTTGGAATGCCGCACCCTGATGCAGCAGGAGGGCTGTGACGTGCTTTTGGCGATGGGGAGCTATGCCTCGGCGGGGCCGGTAATGGCCGCCCGCAAGCTCAATATCCCCTACGTGCTGCACGAGGCAAACGTCTTGCCGGGCCGGGCCGTGAAACTGTTCGCGCGCCGGGCAGCCGCAGTGGCGTGTCACTTTGAAGGCACGTTCTTTTACCTTTCAAAGCGTAACCTGCACATCACCGGTATGCCGTTGCGTAAGACCCTGTATGCCGAGGATCAGCCGACGCTTGAATTGCCCGAGCAGGACCGGTTCACCTTGCTGATCATGGGCGGCAGCGCCGGTGCCCATGTCTTGAACGAGGTGGGCACGGAAGCGGTGGCCGCCTTGGCCGCGCGCGGCCGCGCTCCGCAAGTCATCCATTTGACCGGTGCCGCCGACGAGGAATGGGTGCGCGAGCGTTATCAGGAGGCCAAGGTCCCTGCTTGGGTTCAGCCGTTTAGTTCCACCATGGCGCCCCTCTATCGCGCCGCCAATGTAGCCGTGTGCCGGGCCGGAGCCTCGACCTGTGCGGAGCTGTCCTTGTTCGGCTTACCGGGCCTGCTGGTGCCGTATCCCCATGCGGCGAATGACCATCAGACCGCGAACGCGCGCGCACTGGAGCGGCAAGGGGCGGTCGATGTGGTGCCGGAATCCGACCTGAATGCGGCTTGGTTGGCGGACTACATTGAAGCCTCGATGAACAGCACGAAACGCCTCGAAAAGATGCGGCGCGCCTTGCAACAAGTCACGTTCGCAGATGGGGCGGAGCGATTGGCCGACTTGGTCGAGCGGTGCGGGCGGGCAAAATGACAGACT